>NZ_JAMQHY010000010.1:144574-190863 GCF_023845705.1 Clostridium sp. ZBS15 | reverse complement strand
AACGGAGTAATTAAACTTAGGAATACTAAAAATGAGTATAGTCCCATTTTAGCTTGCTCTCAATGTGAAATTAAGACAAGCAGTAAATGTAGAATTCAAAAGGAAACTCGACTTCGCTGAGTAAGTTTGACAGGCTAAATATAAAATTTAGCTTCTCACTTAAGAATTCTCAAAGTCTAATTACCATGTCACTTTACCTATTGCATATATCAACACACATTTAAAACAGATCCAAATTTTAAAACATAAGCACATAGTAGTTAATATCATGTTTCTAATTTTTTTGTTCTAAAATAAAAGAAAACATTGAAATTTGTATAAACATTACTTTTTTGGTATATTAATCAATGTAGATGATAATAGTTAAGTTAAATTAATAATAACTATAAATTTTTATAATAATATAAGTCATAGAAAAGGAAGATGGAAAGTATGAACAGAGAATTAATTAATCAAGTTGCTATTGTTACAGGGGGAAACACAGGCATAGGTAGAGCTATTAGCGAAGAACTAGCTGGAAGAGGCGCTAAAGTTATGATTTTAGCTAGAAATGAAGAAAAAAACGAAGAAACAAAGGACGCTATTGTAGCAAAAGGTGAATATGCTGAATCATATAAAGTAGATGTATCTAATAAAAAGTCTGTGGATGATGCTATCAAAAGTATTTATGAGAAACATGGTCAAATAGACATATTAGTTTGTAACGCAGGAAACTCAACACCGTTAAATTACCTTACTAAAATGCCAATGGAAGATATAGAAGCTATTATAAATACACATGTTTATGGAGCTATCTATTGTGTAAAAGCGTGTGGAGAAAAAATGAAAGAAAGAAAATATGGAAGAATTGTAATAATGTCATCACTTGGAGCTTATCATGGAGTTACAGGAAATGCACATTATTGTTTAGCTAAAGAAGGACTAGTTGCTATGGCACAAAGTTTAGCTAAAGAATTTGGACGCTATGGAATAACAGTTAACTCAATTCAACCAGGATCTATTAATACTTCTATGAGCTCTCAATTATTGCAAGTAGCTAAGGATAAGATCGTGAGTGAAACACCAGTTGCTAGAATAGGAGAGCCAGAAGATATTGCTTATGCTACAGCATTTTATTGTAGTCCAAGAGCAAGTTTTATAACAGGAGATACAATGCGAGTTGATGGTGGATATATTATTGAAAGTGGAATGGATAGATTAATATTAAGTATGATTGATGCTGAATTAAATTAATTAAGTGATAGAAGTTTATTTGTTTAATAAGTAGAAATATAATTTGATTTATTAAGTTATAAATTATAAGAAACGACACTAATTATCAATTTGATAATTAGTGCCGTTTTTTATACATATCCAATTAATAATCTTGTAGAATAGAGGTTTATCAAAATGATAATATATTATCATTTTAATAAACAATTATTTTTATTCTTTTGACGGGCAATTATTCTTGCACTACGTTTAGAAAGGGTATATGGCTAAAAAAATCGCTGGCCTAAAGTCTCCTAGGAGATTTTGTTCTAAATAAATAATGAATATAATGTATTTAAAAATCATAAGATTTTCAAGAATTCAAGTAGATTAAAGATAAATAAATTAAGTTTTTATATAAAAAAGTGGTATAAAATTTGCTTATAAAATTATTAGATAAAGTTAAGTGATTTTATATATAGAAATAAAATAATGTAGATATTAATGAATATAAATGAATTTGTATTTACAGGTAAAAATAGTATATAATGTATAATATAAATAGGAAATATGACTATAGCTGTACATTAGATGCTGATACGAAAGACGAATACGAAAATTTAATAAAATACTAAAATAAAGGAGCGAAAGCTTGATGAAACTTATTGATACAAAAAATTCAGTAGGTCATGTTCTTTGTCATGACATTACTCAAATCATAAAAGATGTAAAAAAAGGAACTGCGTTTAGAAAAGGTCATATAGTTACAGAAGAAGATATACCAGTATTATTATCTTTAGGAAAAGATCACTTATATGTATGGGAAAAGAAAGAAGGTTTTTTTCACGAGAATGAAGCTGCAGAAGTATTACTTGAAATATGTAAAAATGACAATATGACTAACAGCGAAGTTAAAGAAGGAAAAATAGAATTAATTGCTAGCTGTGAAGGGTTATTAAAAATAGATATTGACAAGCTAAAAAAAATAAATATGCTTGATGAAATTATAATTGCAACTAGACATAATAACACTATAGTAAAAGAAGGCGATAAATTAGCAGGAATGAGAGTAATTCCTTTAATTATTGATGGAAAGAAATTAGAAAGTGCAAAGAAACTAGGAGAGAGCATACCTATTATAGAACTTAAGAAATTTGTAAAGAAAAAGGTGGGAATCGTAACCACTGGAAATGAAGTTTATTATGGAAGAATTAAAGATACATTTTCTCCTGTAATAAAAGAAAAATTATCAAAGTTTGATGTTGAAATAATAGGACAAACAATTGTAAATGATGATACAGATAATATAACTAATGCAATTAGAGAGTATATTGATAAGGGTGCAGATATGGTTATTTGTACTGGTGGAATGAGCGTAGACCCAGATGATTTAACACCAAGTGCAATTAAATCAACAGGAGCTAAAATAATATCTTATGGTGCACCAGTTTTACCAGGAGCAATGTTTTTAATGTCTTATTATAATGACAATATTCCTATTTTGGGATTACCAGGTTGTGTTATGTATGCAAAACAAACTATTTTTGATTTAGTTTTACCGAGGATTATGGCTGATGAAAAAATATCTAAGGATGATTTAGCATCATTGGGTCACGGTGGATTATGTCTTTCGTGTGAAAAGTGCACATACCCTAATTGTGGATTTGGAAAGATATAGGGGGATATTGGTTATGGAAAATAAATTTAATCATTTTGATAATGAAGGCAATGCAATTATGGTAGATGTGGGTAATAAAAATGCAACTGAACGTATTGCCATTGCATCAGGAAAAATAAGAGTAAATAGAGACACATTTTTAGCTATTGAACAAGGAACAGCAAAAAAAGGTGATGTTTTGGGTGTGGCAAGAGTAGCTGGAATTATGGCTGCAAAAAAAACCTCAGAGTTAATACCTTTATGTCATCCTTTAATGATAACAAATTGCACTATTGATTTTGAGCTTTTACCTAAAACTTTAGAAGTTGAAGTTACGTCTAAAGTAAAAGTAACAGGAAATACTGGTGTTGAAATGGAAGCGTTAACAGCTGTATCAACCACTCTTTTAACTATATATGATATGTGTAAGGCTATAGATAAGGCTATGGAAATAGGTAATATTCATTTAAGAAGAAAAATAGGTGGAAAAAGTGGAGATTTCATTAATGAATAACTGTATAAATATTGATTTTTAGATTTTATTCCAAAGACTCTAATAGAGAGGAGAAACATAATGAAAGATCAGTATAATAGAACAATTGATTATCTTAGGATTTCTGTTACAGATAGATGTAATTTGCGTTGCAAATATTGTATGCCAAAAGATGGGGTGGAATATTTACAGCATGATGAAATATTAACTTTTGATGAAATAATTACTATATGTAAAAGTATGGTTAAGTTAGGGATTCGTAATATAAAAATTACAGGGGGAGAACCTCTTGTAAGAAAAGATATAGTTGATCTTATAAGAGATATAAAGACTATAAAAGGAATTGAAAATGTTACTCTTACAAGTAATGGGATACTGTTACATGATTATTTAGATGATTTAGAATCAGCAGGATTAGATGGAATTAATATTAGTTTAGATACTTTGGATAGAAAAAAATATGAAGATATTACTAGAAAAGATGGTATAAGTAATGTTTTAAAATCAATAGAAAAAGCCGTTAATAGTAATATTCCTTCAGTTAAAATAAATTGTTTGATTATGAAAGATTTTAATGAAAATGAAATTTTATCTATTGCTAGATTTGCAAAAGATGAAAGAATTGATGTTAGATTTATAGAAATGATGCCAATTGGATTAGGTGATATCAATGAAGTTGTTTTTCAAGAGAAAATTAAGAATATCATAGAAAAAAAGTATGGAACTATGAAGAACCATTTTGGAAAGAGTGGAAATGGTCCGGCTAAATATTACACATTAAATAATTTTAAAGGGAAGATCGGATTTATTAGTGCATTAAGTCATAGATTTTGTAAAAAATGTAATAGAATTAGAATGACATCAGACGGGATATTAAAATTATGTTTACAATATAATTATACCTTGGATTTAAAGAAAGCTTTAAGAAACGGAATAGATGAAGAAGAATTTATTTTAATGATTAAAAAAGCTATTTATAATAAACCTAAACATCATAACTTTTTAGAATTTAAAAGAGAAGATAATTTAGAAGAAAGAAAAATGGTACAAATAGGAGGATAGTTATGGGTAAAATAATGGCAATTTGTATTAGTGAAAAAAGAGGTACACAGAAAAAAAGAATAGAAAAGGCAAATCTTGTTAAGGATTTTGGAATAGAAAATGATGCTCATGCGGGAAAATGGCATAGACAAGTGAGTTTATTATCATATGAAAAAATAGAAGATTTTAAAGCTAAAGGTGCAGAAGTAAATGATGGTGCATTTGGTGAAAATGTTATAGTACAAGGATTTAATTTAAAAGATTTACCAATAGGGAGCCTATTAACTTGTGGAAACATTAAATTAGAAATAACTCAAATAGGAAAAGAGTGTCATGCTCATTGTGAAATTTATAAAAAAATGGGTGAATGCATTATGCCTACTAATGGAGTGTTTGCAAAAGTAATAGAAGGTGGGCAAATGAAAATTGGGGATGAAATTGAGATTGCATCTAGTATAGTAGAAAATGTATGAAAATAAATATTGAATAAAAAGCATTAAATAAACATTTAATTTTAATTATTTTGTTTATTTAATGCTTTTTTATTTTTCTTTTTTGATATAATATTATTTGATGAATATAATTGTAATTAAAGATTTAGATATAAATATATAAAAATAATTTTTGATTATATCAAAGAGGTGAATTTATGAGTCCTTTAGCTGATTTGATGCGACCGAGTAAAATTGAAGATTTTGTTGGACAGAGACATATATTAGGTGAAAATACTCCATTATATAATTTGATAAAAAGTAAAAAAATATGTAACTGCATATTTTATGGACCACCAGGAACAGGGAAGACTACTTTAGCAAATATAATGGCTAAATATGTGGATAAGAAGTTTTATAAATTAAACGCAACAACAGCATCAGTAAAAGATATACAAAATATAACCAGTGAGTTAGATAATTTGTTAAACTATGCAGGTGTAGTTCTTTATATAGATGAATTACAACATTTTAATAAAAAGCAGCAACAATCATTATTGGAATTTATAGAAGATGGAAGAATAACATTAATAGCAAGCACAACTGAAAATCCTTATTTTGTAATACATAAAGCAATAATAAGTAGGTGCAATATTTTTGCTTTTGAACCATTAAAAATACCAGATATAATAGTAGGATTAGAGAAATCTTTAGATAAACTAATAAATGAAGGTATAGAAGTGGAATATTCAAATGAAGCTTTAAAGTATATAGCTGAAATATCTCAAGGAGACTATAGAAAAGCTTATAATATATTAGAATTAGCTGTAAATTCACAAATGACTTTACACAAGGAAATTTCTGTAGACTATATTGAAAAGCTTGGACAATCTAATATGAGAGCTGATAATAGTGGAGATGAATTTTACAATTTATTAAGTGCACTTCAAAAAAGCATACGGGGTAGTGATCCCGATGCAGCAATTCATTATTTAGCAAGACTTATAAAAGGAGGAAATATAGCAGCTATTATAAGACGAATTTCTGTCATAGTAGCTGAAGACATAGGTCTTGCACATCCCAATGCACTTACTGTTGTTAATTCAGGATTAGATTTAGCTATGAAAGTAGGATTCCCAGAAGCTAGAATAGTTTTAGCTGAACTAGTAATATACTTAGCAACGTTACCTAAATCTAATAGTTCTTATCTAGCAATAAATTCTGCAATGAGTGATTTGGAAAGTATAAATTTTGGAGATGTTCCTAAACATTTAAAAGATGGTCATTATGCTGGTGCAGAAAGTCTTGGTGTTGGAGGATATAAGTATCCTCATGATTATCCAAATCATTATATAAAACAAGAGTATTTACCAGTAGAATTAAAGAAAAAACGATATTATATTGAACAAAATAACAAATATGAAGAAAATGCACGGAAATATTGGTCATCTATAAAAAATAATTCTAATGAATTGACAAAAGCCGAGTATTTTGATAAGATATAAATGAATTATTGATAAGTGATTAGAGAGGGTGAATATATGAAACTTTCTACAAAAGGAAGATATGGAGTTAGAGCTATGGTTGATTTGGCTTTTAACTATGGAGGTCCCCCGACATCAATAAAGACTATATCTAAAAGACAAAATCTTTCAGAGTATTATTTAGAACAACTATTTAGTCCACTTAGAAAAGCTAATATAATTAGAAGTGTAAGAGGTGCTCAAGGCGGATATGTTTTATGCAAGCCACCTTCAGAAATAACAGTAGGTGATATTATGCATGTTCTAGAAGGACCTGTTGAAATAGCTGATTGTATTGATGGGGTAGAGTGTTCTAACGTTGATAGTTGTGCAACAAAGTTATTGTGGCAAAAGATAAAAGATAGTATAGATGATGTTATGAATTCAATTACTTTAAAAGATATAATAGATGATTATGAAACAAAGAGAACTTTAATTGAAATTGTCGATAGGAGTGAATAAACAATGAGAAACGTATATATGGATTATGCGGCTACAACTTATGTAAAGCCTGAAGTGCTAGAAGAAATGTTACCATATTTTACGAAAAATTTTGGTAATCCATCTTCTTTTTATGGAATATCAAGAACAACTAAAATGGCTATAGATGAAGCAAGAGTAAAGGTTGCAAAAGCATTAAATTGTGAAGCTAATGAAGTGTATTTCACAGGTGGTGGATCAGAAGCTGACAACTGGGCAATAAAAGGTATTGCTTCTGCTCATAAAAATAAAGGTAATCATATAATAACAACAAAGGTAGAACATCATGCTGTTCTTCATACATGTCAGTATTTAGAAAAAAATGGGTTCGATGTTACTTACTTAGATGTTGATAAAGAAGGTTTTATTAATTTAGAAGATTTAAAAAATGCTATAACAGATAAAACTATATTAGTTTCAATAATGTTTGCAAACAATGAAATTGGAACAATTCAACCAATTAAAGAAATTGGGGATATATGTAAAGAGAGAAATGTTTATTTCCATACTGATGCTGTTCAAGCAATTGGAAATGCTCCCATTGATGTAAAAGAAATGAATATAGATATGTTATCATTAGCAGGCCATAAAATTTATGGACCTAAAGGTATCGGTGTTTTATATATTAAAAAAGGAATAAGGATTGAAAACTTGATTCATGGTGGTGGTCAAGAAAGAACAAGAAGAGCTGGAACAGAGAATATAGCATCTATAGTAGGTCTTGGTAAAGCTATTGAATTGGCTACAGCAAATTTAGAAGAACATATTAAGACAATGAGTGAATTAAGAGATAGATTAATAGATGGACTACTTGAAATACCATATTCACATCTAAATGGTCCAAGAGGAGAAAAGAGATTACCTGGTAATGTAAATGTAAGATTTAGATTTATAGAAGGTGAATCAATTCTTCTATCTTTAGATTTTGAAGGAATATGTGCGTCAAGTGGAAGTGCTTGTACATCAGGATCATTAGATCCATCACATGTATTATTAGCAATTGGATTACCACATGAAGAAGCACATGGATCGTTAAGATTAACACTAGGGGATGGATCTAACATAGAAGATATAGACTATGTTATAGAAACATTACCACCTATCATTCAAAGATTAAGAAATATGTCACCATTATGGGAAGACTTTTTAAAGAAGGGAGAAAATTAATATGATATATACAGATAAAGTAATGGATCACTTTAGAAATCCAAGAAACGTTGGAGAAATTGAAGACGCAAATGGCGTAGGTGAAGTTGGAAATGCTAAGTGTGGAGATATAATGAAAATATATTTAAAAGTTGAGGGTGATATCATAAAGGATGTAAAATTCAAAACTTTTGGATGTGGATCAGCAATAGCATCATCATCAATGGCAACTGAAATGATAAAAGGTAAGACTTTAGATGAAGCATGGGAATTAAGTAATAAAGCAGTAGCGGAAGCATTAGATGGTCTTCCACCAGTAAAAATGCATTGTTCAGTATTAGCAGAAGAAGCTATTCATAAAGCTATAAATGATTATAGAGCTTCTCATGGATTAGACGTAAAACCAATGAAAGAACATGATCATGATGAATTACATAACATGGTTCATGGAGAAGAATAGATGAGTTTAACTAAGAAAAAAGTCTTAGTAGGTATGAGTGGCGGAGTTGATAGCTCCGTCGCTGCATATTTATTAAAAGAACAAGGCTATGAAGTAATTGGTGCTACAATGCAAATTTGGCAAGAAGATAAAGAAGTTGAAGAAAGAGAAGGCGGTTGTTGTTCACTTTCAGCTGTTGAAGATGCAAGAAGAGTATGTGATAAGTTAGACATACCTTTTTATGTTTTAAACTTTAGAGATTCTTTCAAAAAAAAGGTTATTGAACCATTTATTCAAGAGTACATAGATGGAAGAACTCCTAATCCATGCATTGAATGTAATAAGCATTTAAAGTTTGATGAACTTTTAAGAAAAGCACAAGGAATAGGGGTAGACTATATAGCAACAGGTCATTATGCTAAAATTGAGAAAAAAGATGATAGATATATGTTGATAAGATCTGATGATGATAGAAAAGATCAAACATATGCTTTATATAATTTTACTCAAGATCAGTTAGCACATACACTTATGCCTTGTGGTGAGTATACTAAAGACAGAATAAGAGAAATAGCAAAAGAAATAGGATTAGCTGTTCATAATAAAAAAGACAGTGAAGAAATATGTTTTATTTCAGATAATGATCATGGTAAATATATATTAAATGCTAAACCTGGTGCTGTAAAGAGTGGAAACTTTGTTGATAAAAGTGGAAACATACTTGGAAAACATAAAGGTATTGTATATTATACAATTGGTCAAAGAAAAGGTCTAGGTCTTTCAGTTGGTAGACCTGTGTTTGTTACTGATATAAATCCTAGAACAAATGAAGTAGTAATAGGAGCAGAAGAAGATATTTTTAAAACAGAATTAATAGCGGGAGATTTGAATTTTATTACTTTTGATAAATTAGAAAAAGAAATAGAAGTTGAAGCTAAGATAAGATATTCTGCAAAACAGGCTAAAGCTACTATAGTACCATTGAAAGATGGTAGAGTTAAAGTTGTATTTAATGAAAAACAAAGAGCTATAACAAAGGGCCAATCAGTTGTTTTCTATAACGGAAATATAGTTGTTGGTGGTGGAGTAATAGAGGCTATTATTTAAAAAATAAGATTCTTTAAGCAATGATACTAGAAATTTTCATAGTATCATTGCTTTTTTACTTACTATGATTTAAATATGNNCATATTTAAATCATAGTAAGAATTAAATTATTGCTTATGGATATAATAGGGATTATGAAGATGAAATTTTAATATATGGCTCTGGATTAAATGTGTGTTGATATATACAATAGGTAAAGTTTAATTACTCGTCTATTTTGCTTATACATATATCAATATTCTGCTAAAATACAATCTAATATATTTAAGGAGTAATAAAAGTGAAATATGATTAGAACTAAAGATTTTTATTTAAAGAAAATATATAATTTGGATGGTAAAAAAATAGGGAGTGTAAAAGATATTTATATAAATTTTTATGAAAAAAAATTAGAGGGCTTTGAAATTTCGAATACAACTTTTTTTTCTAAAAAAAATTATATATCTATTAATGATGTTATAGATATTGGTGATGATATAGTAGCTAAAGAATTGAAAAGTGGAAATGGATTAAAATTTAAAGATATAAAAGACTTAGATGTTATGGATACACATAGTAAATTGAAAGGCGCAGTTGAAGACTTGTTAATAGATAGGAACAATTATACTATTAAAGCTATGATAATAACTTCTGGATTTATTGATAAGATTTTAAAGGGTAAAGAAGTACTGTTACTAAATGAGTGTATACTAGGTGATGATTATATACTATATACAGGAAAAGAGAATATTTCATTTAAATCCATTCCTCACAATATGACTAAATATGAATTTGATAAAAAAGTATAAAAGTAAGTTAGTAGTTCTATTACTTACATTACTATTAATAATTTTTATATTAAGCTACGTATTTAACAATTCTATAAAGAGTATCGTAAATATGATTATGATTTCTTTTATATTAGCATATATTATATTACCTATTAGAGATTTATTTCAAAATAAATTTAAAATTAAAAAGAAGGTTGCATCTGGATTAATAATACTAATTATACTGGGAATGTTTATTTCTTGTATAACGCTTATAATTCCTGAACTTTTTAAGGAAATATCTAATATAGGAGTTATATTTGATAATATTGCAAATTTTTTAGAAGATATATATGTTAAATTTAGAGTGGATAATTTTCCAATATTAAAATCTATTTATAATGAATTAATTGAAAAGGGAAATGCTTTATTTTTAAATTTATCTAAATCTTTATTTAATAACATTGTATTAATTGTGGAAAATATAGTTTCGTGCGCTGTTATACCTGTGGTAGTATATTATTTTTTATGTGATGGGGATAAAATATATAATAAATTATTATTTATATTACCAACAGAAAAAAGAGAAGTAACTAAAAAAATTTTAAATGATATAGATAAAGTTTTAGGAAGGTATATTACAGGGCAAGTTTTTCTGTCTCTCATAATTGGTTTTTTAACATTTATATTACTTATGGTATTTAAAGTTAAATTTCCTATATGGATTTCAATATTAAATGCAATATTAAATATAATACCTTATTTTGGTCCTATTTTTGGAGGGGTGCCTGCTGTATTAGTAGCGTTACTAGATTCACCTATTAAAGCTTTATGGGTAACTATTGGTGTATTTATTATTCAACAAATAGAAGGAAACATATTATCGCCTAAGATAACTGCTGATAGTACTGATATGCATCCTGTAATAATTATTATATTATTATTAATAGGAGATAAGTTTGGTGGTTTTGTAGGAATGCTTTTAGCTGTGCCAATAGGAGTAATAATAAAAGTTCTATATGATGATATAAATTATTATTTGTTTTGATTTTTATCACATTAAGTAATGAAGTTTAGTTATATATTGACATAATTATATATATGAAATATAATTTTTGATGAAATAATAAAATATTAAGCGATGATTAGGATTAGTAGATTTTATATGGATATTAAGAGAGGAAGTGGATGGTGCAAACTTCTTACTATATATTTCGAAGCTGCCTAGGAGCTATAAATTACTAAGTGATGTATTAATATTTATTAATGCATAATTAGGGTGGTACCGCGGAAATAATAGCTTTCGTCCCTTTGTTATAAGGGAGAGAGCTTTTTTTGTATATGAAATTATACATATGTTTTAAGTTTGAAAATTTAATAAAATCAAAAAGACAAATACATATTTATGGAGGAAAAGTTATGAAATTTACAAAGACAAATGATTTAAGAGATGCATATTTAAAATTTTTTGAAAGTAAGGATCATTTAAAATTAGAAAGTTTTTCTTTAGTTCCACAAAATGATAAAAGCTTATTGTTAATAAATGCTGGTATGGCTCCATTAAAGCCGTATTTTACTGGTTTACAAGAACCACCTAAGAAGAGAATTACTACTTGTCAAAAATGTGTTAGAACAGGTGATATTGATAATGTAGGAATAACAAGCAGACATGGTACATTCTTTGAAATGCTTGGAAATTTTTCATTTGGAGATTACTTTAAGAAAGAAATTATTCCATGGGCTTGGGAATTTTTAACTGGTGTTTTAAAATTACCTAAAGAAAAATTGTATGTAACTATATATTTAGATGATGATGAAGCATATGAATATTGGACTACTCTTACTGATGTAGACAAATCTCATATATTTAGATTAGGTAAAGAAGATAATTTTTGGGAACATGGCGCAGGTCCTTGTGGTCCTTGTACAGAAATTCATTTTAGCAGAACTGATGAAGTACCAACGAATTCAGAAGAGTTTGTAGAACTTAGTGATGCAGATAAGATTATAGAAGTTTGGAATCTTGTATTCACTCAATTTGATGGTGATGGGAAAGGTAATTATGAAAAATTAGCTAGTACTAATATAGATACTGGAATGGGTCTTGAAAGACTTGCAGTTGTAATGCAAAACAAAAATAGCATATTTGAAATTGATACGTTAGAAAATATATTAAAAGAAGTTGGAAATCTTGCAAGTGTTAAATATGGAGAAGACAATAAAACTGATGTGTCTTTAAGAATTATAACTGATCATATTAGATCAATAACTTTCATGATTTCAGATGACATTATGCCATCAAATGAAGGAAGAGGATATGTTTTAAGAAGATTGCTTAGAAGAGCTGCAAGACATGGAAAAACTCTTGGTATTAAAGATGCATTCCTTTGTAACTTATGTGATGTAGTTATTAGAGATTGTAGTAGTGCGTATCCAGATTTAGAAGCGAAAAAAGAGTATATTAAAAAGGTTATAAAAATAGAAGAAGATAAGTTTAGAGAAACTTTAGATTCTGGTATGGAAATACTAAATAATCTTATAAGCGAATTAAAAGAAAACAATGAAAAAGTTTTAAAAGGTGCCGATGGATTTAAATTATATGACACCTTTGGATTCCCAATGGAACTTACAAAAGAAATATTAGAAGATGAAGGCTTATCTCTTGATGAGGACGGTTTCCATGAAGAAATGAAGGAACAAAGAGAAAGAGCTAGAAGTGCAAGAAAAACTTCTAATTATATGGGAACAGATGTAAAAACATTAGATATAATCTCAGGTGAAATTGAAACTACTTTTGATGGATATGAAAATGATAGCTTAATTGCTGAAGTTAAAACTTTAGTTAATGGAGAAGATTTTACAGATTCAATAACAGAAGGTAATAATGCTGTTGTAGTTACAGATGTTACTCCTTTCTATGCTGAAATGGGTGGCCAAATAGGAGATACAGGTATAATACACAATGAAAACTTTAAGGGCAAAGTTTTAGATACTAAGAAAAATATCGGTGGCAAGATAATTCATTTTGTTGAAGCTATAAGCGGAGAACTTAAAGTTGGAGATAAAGTAACATTAGAAGTTGATAATGCTAGAAGAGAAAATATAAAGAGAAATCATACAGCTACACATCTTTTAGATGCAGCATTAGTTAAAGTATTAGGTTCTCATGTTCATCAAGCGGGTTCATATGTTAGTGCTGATAGATTAAGATTTGACTTCTCTCATTTTGAAGGTGTAAAAGAAGAAGAATTATTAAAGGTGGAACAATTAGTAAATGAAGCTATAATGAGTGTTACACCTGTTAATACTACAGAAATGGACTTACAAGAAGCTAAAAATTCAGGAGCTGTAGGTATATTTGATGATAAATATGCTGAAAAAGTAAGAGTAGTATGTGCTGGAGAATATTCTAAAGAATTATGTGGGGGAACTCATATAGATAATACAGGTAAAATTGGATTATTTAAAATAATATCTGAAAATGGAATAGCAGCTGGAACAAGAAGAATAGAAGCTGTAACTGGAATGGAAGCATATAAATTAGTAAATGAAAAAGCTGAATTATTAAAACAAATTTCAGGAAAATTAAAATGTTCAGAAAAAGAAATTACAAGTAAATTAGATCAACAATCTAAAGAAATGAAAGAAAAAGAAAAAGAAATTACTAACTTAAAATCTAAATTTGCTTCAATGGAAATTAATGATATAATTAACTCAGCTAAAGATGTTAAAGGTATAAACGTAGTTACTTATGGATTAAAAGATGTTGATGGAGAAGCATTAAGAGGACTTTGTGAAAAAGTTAGAGATAAAGTTAATAATTCATTGACTTTACTTACAAGTTCAATAGATGGAAAAGTTGTAATATGTGCTATGGCTGATAAAGAAGCAGTATCAAAAGGAGCTCATTGTGGTAAAGTAATTAAAGAAGCAGCAACGATCCTTGGCGGAGGCGGTGGTGGAAGACCAGATATGGCCCAAGCTGGAGGTAAATTACCAGAAAAAATAAGTGAGGCACTTGATTCTGTTTATAAAATAGTTGAAACTTTAGTAAAGTAGTATACTTTTTAATAAATATAGGTTATAATAATATATAAGAATACTGTATATAATATAAATTTGTCATTAAGAATCATATTTCATTAATATGTGAATAAATGAATAATTTATAATAATTATGGTGATGCTATATATGGAAATAGTTTCTTTTTGATATATTGTAAGGGGGTGAGCTGCAAGAGCAGCAATCTTATGAGTAAAAATATTGAACATACAATGCAATTTGATTTAAACAAGACTAAGGAAGCTTTAACAAAAGCGATATTAACAGAGGTTTATGATTCACTACAACAAAAGGGTTATAATCCTATAAATCAACTAGTTGGATATTTAATTTCAGGAGACCCTACTTACATTACGAATTACAACGGAGCAAGAGCTTTAGTAAGAAAGCTTGAAAGAGATGAAATACTTGAAGAAGTTATAAAATCTTATTTAGAGATAAAGTAAAGAGTGCCCGTATTAGCGGGCGCTCTTATTTTTTAAGAGGTGCTTTAATTTGAGAATATTAGGTTTAGACTTAGGAAAAAAAACTATAGGAGTAGCTATATCTGATCCACTAGGCTTTACAGCACAAGGTATAACTACAATAAGAAGAGCAAATAAAGAAAAAGACATGGAAGAATTAAGAAAAATTTGTGATGAATATAAAGTAGAAACTATAGTTATAGGACTTCCTAAAAACATGAATGGAACAATAGGACCATCAGGAGAAATAGCTATGGAAATGGGCAAACTAGTAGAAGAAGCTTTAAATATAAAAGTAGAATTTTGGGATGAACGTTTAACAACAGTTGCAGCTCATAAAGCTATGCTTGAAGCAGATCTTTCAAGAAGTAAGAGAAAAAAGATAGTTGATAAGGTGGCATCAACATACATACTTCAAGGATATTTAGATAGAATATCTAAATAATATTGAAATTTATAACAGATTAATATAGACAAAGTTCTTAGTTTCATATAGAGTTATGATTAAAATATGAAAATTGAGAATGGATATCTTTAAGCATATAACTAATATACTTTAAAAGAGTAATAAATCTTGAACTTATAGAATTAAGAGTATTGTTTATATTAGTTATGTGAACAGAAAATATAAGAGTTATGGAAGGAGCATTTAAAATGCAAAAAGACGTAGAATATATAGAATTATTAGATGAACAAGGAGAACAAATTAAATTTAAGGTGATAACTTATTTCCAAATAGACGAAATAAATGGGGAATATGTTGTAGTGACTCCGGCAGAAAATGATGAATGTGATGAAGCATTTGTATTAAAAGTTATATCTGATGAAGATGGCAATGAAACTCTTGTTTCAATAGAAGATGAAAAAGAATTTGATTTAGTTGAAGAAGCATATAATCTTGTTATGTCAGAACAAGAGTAAAATTTTATAAATTAACTTATATTTTATAAAGTGAGGTGTTATTATGGAGCAATCAACTTCAATAGATATGAATGCCTTGAAAGAAGACTTAAAAAGAAAAGGGTATAAATTAACTGCGCAAAGAAGATCTATTGTTAATGCCATTATTGAGACAGAAGGAAAGCATTTAACAGCAGAAGAAATATATGATGAAGTTAAAAAAAGTTGTCCTGAAATAGGATTAGCAACTGTATATAGAACTATTATTCTTTTAGAGGAATTAGGTATAATATGCAGATTAGAATTGAATGACGGTTGTAGTAGATACGAGTTAGTTCACTCTAATGAAACTCATAGACATCATCATCTTGTATGTAATATATGTAATAAAGTCTTAGAAGTTGAAGATGATTTATTAGAGGATTTGGAAACACAAATAGAGACACAATACAAATTTAAAATATCTGATCATAGTGTTAAATTTTATGGATTATGTGAAGAGTGTCAAGAAAAAAATAAAAATGAATAAAAGAATTTCTTATAAATTAAGAAGTCTTTAATTATAAAATATTAAAAGAAGAAGGAGGGGAAACATGAAAAACGAAAGAGCTAAGGTTAAAATTATTCCTTTAGGTGGTATAAATGAAATCGGTAAGAACATCACAGCCATTGAATATAAAGAAGATATCGTAGTAATTGACTGTGGACTTAAATTCCCAGATGACGATATGTTTGGGATTGATATTGTTATTCCGGATGTTTCATACCTTATTAAAAACAAAGATAGAGTTAGAGGAATATTTTTAACACACGGGCATGAGGACCACATAGGTGCATTACCTTACGTTTTAAAACAACTTAATGTTCCTATTTATGGTACTAAACTTACTCTTGGAATCGTTGAAACAAAATTGAAAGAGCACGGTTTACTTTCAACTACAGAATTAGTTACAATAAAGCCAAGAGATACGATAAAGTTAAATAATGTTTCAGTAGAATTTATAAAAACCAATCACTCAATTGCAGATTCAGTAGCAATTGCAGTTCATACACCACTTGGAGCGGTACTTCATACGGGGGATTTTAAAATCGATTATACTCCAATTGATGGAGAGATAATGGATTTTGCAAGATTTGCAGAATTAGGTAAAAAAGGCGTTTTAGCAATGTTAGCAGATTCAACAAATGTTGAAAGACCAGGTTATACAATGTCAGAAAAAACAGTGGGTGAGAGTTTTATTAGGCTTTTTGATAATGCGAAAGGCAGAATTATAGTTGCTACATTTGCATCAAATGTTCATAGAATTCAACAAATCATAACAGCAGCACAAATTTATGGTAAAAAAGTTGCGGTATCTGGAAGAAGTATGGAAAATATAGTTCAAGTTGCAATAGAATTAGGATATTTAACTATAGAAAAAGATGTATTTGTATCTGTAGATCAAATATCAAAATATCCAAATGAAAAAATTGTTATAATAACAACAGGAAGCCAAGGAGAGCCAATGTCAGCATTAGCTAGAATGGCAGCATCTGAACATAAAAAGATAAATATAGTTGAAGGTGATACTGTAATTATTTCAGCAACGCCAATTCCAGGTAATGAAAAACTAGTTTCTAAAGTTATTAATCAGTTATTTAAAAAAGGTGCTGAAGTAATATATGAGTCTTTAGAAAAAGTACATGTTTCTGGTCATGCTTGCCAAGAAGAATTAAAATTAATGCAAAGACTAGTAAAACCAAGATTCTTTATTCCAGTACATGGAGAATATAGACACTTAAAGCAACATGGAGAATTGGCTATAAGTCTTGGACTTTCAGAAAAAAATCTTTTAATACCTGAAAATGGTGATGTAATAGAAGTTACAAGAAAGAGCATTAAGAAAAGCTGTACTGTTTCAGCTGGGCAAGTATTTGTAGATGGATTAGGGGTAGGAGATGTTGGAAATATAGTATTAAGAGATAGAAAACATCTATCACAAGATGGTATATTGACTGTTGTAGTTACAATGGAAAGACATACTGCTAATGTAATTGCAGGTCCAGATATAATTTCAAGAGGATTTGTATATGTAAGAGAATCAGAAGGTCTTATGGATCAAGCAAAAGAACTTGTTAGAAAAGTTTTAAAAGATTGTGAAGAAAAGAATATTACTGATTGGGCTACATTGAAATCTAGAATGAGAGATGAATTAAGAGAACTTCTTTATGAAAAAACAAAAAGAAAACCAATGATTTTACCAATAATTATGGAAATTTAAAATTATTGGTAAAGAGTATCGTGTATAATTGAGTTGACTTTTGTAGAATAACAGTTTAAAATAAAAAACAGTGGTTATAGAAGATTGGATACTTTTTTGTATCCAATTTTCTTTTGGAGAAAAAAAGTTATAGGTTTACATAGAGTAAAAATTAAACTGTCCATACATTAAATAATTATTTTTGGAGGAATTTACATGGAACTAATAAAGAGAGAAGATATAAGAAATATAGCAATTATTGCTCACGTTGACCATGGTAAGACAACTTTAGTAGATGCCCTATTAAAGCAAAGCCATGTTTTTAGAAGTAATGAAAAAGTACAAGAAAGAGTAATGGATTCAAATGATTTAGAAAAAGAAAGAGGAATCACTATTCTTTCAAAAAATACAGCAGTACAATATAAGGATATTAAGATAAATATAGTAGATACTCCAGGACATGCGGATTTCGGTGGAGAAGTTGAACGTGTATTGAAAATGGTTGATTCGGTTTTATTAGTAGTAGATTCATATGAAGGTCCTATGCCTCAAACTAAGTTCGTTTTAAAGAAAGCTTTAGAATTAGGATTAAAACCAATAGTTGTAATAAATAAAATAGATAAACCAGATGCAAGACCAGAAGAAGTTATAGATGAAGTTTTTGATTTATTCTTAGAATTAGGAGCAAATGATGAACAATTAGACTTCCCAATCATATATGCATCAGCTAGAGAAGGTTTTGCTAGAGATAATGTTGAGGATACTAACAATGACATGATTCCTTTATTTGAAAAGATAATAGAACATGTTCAAGCACCAGAAGGTTACATAGACGAACCATTACAAATGTTAGTTACTACATTAGATACAAATGAATATGTTGGTAAAATTGCTATAGGTAAGATTCACAGAGGAAAAGTGAAGAAAAACCAAACAGTTGCCTTAGTAAAAATTGATGGAAGTACAGCAAATTATAAGATAACAAGTGTATTTACTTATGATGGATTAAAAAGAATAGAAGCAGATGAAGCAGCACTTGGAGATATAGTTGCAGTAAGTGGTGTTACTGATGCAAACATAGGAGAAACTATTGCAGATTCTCAAAATCCAGAAGCTTTACCATTTGTAAATATAGATGAGCCAACTCTTAGCATGAACTTTATGGTAAACAATTCACCTTTTGCAGGAAAAGAAGGAGAATTCGTTACATCAAGACATTTAAGAGATAGATTATTTAAAGAATTAGAAACTAACGTAAGTTTAAGAGTAACAGAACTTACACCAGATTGCTTTGAAGTTTCAGGTAGAGGAGAACTTCATCTTTCAGTACTTATTGAAACAATGAGAAGAGAAGGTTATGAATTCCAAGTTTCAAAAGCAAGTGTTATATTTAAAGAAGAAAATGGTCATAAAGAAGAACCGATGGAATATTTAACAATTGATGTTCCAGAAGAATTCATGGGACCAGTTATGGAAAAATTAGGACCAAGAAAAGCTGAAATGGTTAATATGACATCAGCTGTTAACGGATATACAAGATTAGAATTTATAGTTCCAGCAAGAGGATTAATTGGATTCAGAAATGAATTTATGACTGATACTAAGGGAAATGGTATAATGAACCATGTATTCCATAGCTATGATAGATATAAAGGTGAAATTCCAACTAGAAGTAGAGGATCTATAGTTTCATTTGGAGATGGAGAATCTATTGCTTATGGATTATTTAATGCTCAAGAAAGAGGACAATTATTTATAACATCAGGTCTTCCAGTATATGAAGGAATGGTTGTAGGTGTATCATCTAGAGCAGAGGATATAGATATTAATATCTGTAAAGGTAAAAAACTTACTAATACAAGATCTTCAGGTGCTGATGAAGCAGTAAAATTAATTCCACCATTAGAAATGAAACTTGAACAATGTTTAGAATTCATAAATGATGATGAATTAGTAGAAGTTACACCAAAGAATATAAGAATGAGAAAAACTGTATTAGGTAGTTCTGAAAGAAAGAAATTAGTAAGCAGAAGTAAAAAATAATATAAGTTCTTATGTTTAAAATAATATAAAAAGATATTATAATAAAGTAAATGGTCTTATGACTATTTACTTTATTATATATTACGGAGGAACTTTATGAAGAAGCTTAAATCCTTTAAAAAGAACATCATATTAACTTTAAGTCTTTTTTTAATAGTTTTATGTGCTATATTATTATTTTCATATAAAAAGAGTATATCAAAACCTCTAAAGGGAAATGAAGATGTAATTTCTATAGAAGTTAGACATGGCGAAGGAATTTATTCAATATTGGATAGGTTAAATAGAGAAAATAAATTATCTAATAAGTATTTTATAAAACTTAATTTAATGTTTAATAAAAAAGATATGAATCTTCAAGAGGGGATATATGAAGTTAACTCTAATGTTAATTTGCCACAATTAATAAATACATTAAACAATCAAGAAGACAATAAAAATGTTAAGAAATTAGTAATTCCAGAAGGATATACAATAGATCAAATATCTTCTAAAATTGAAGAAGAAGGAATTTGTTCGAAAGAAGATTTTATAAATGCAATAAAAAGTTATAAATTACCAAGTTTTATAAAAGAAGATTCTAATAAGAGATACAATTTAGAGGGGTTCTTATATCCAGATACATATTTTATTAAAAATGGTTCTAATGCAGAATCAATAGTTGACTTAATGTTTAATAGATTTTTAGAAGTATTAGTAGAAATTGAAAATGAAGATGGAATTGACATAAAAGACAATGAAATTGAAAAATTAATAACTATTGCGTCAATGATAGAAAAAGAAGCTAGATATGATTATGATAGAGATTTAATTTCTTCTGTTGTTTATAATAGATTAAAAGACAATATGAAATTGCAATTAGATGCCACAGTAATATATGGACTTGGTTATCATGTAGATGTAGTATTAAATAAGCATTTGGAAGTTAACTCCTTATATAATACATATAAATATGTTGGCTTACCAATAGGACCAATAGCAAATCCAGGTAAGGCATCTATAAGAGCTACATTATTTCCTAAAGAAACAAATTATTTGTTTTATATATTAAAAGAAGATGGATATCATTATTTTACTGATAGTTATGATGATTTTTTAAAGAAAAAAGAAGAATTGGGATATTAGTTTAGTATGGAGGATTTAAATGAGTAAAATTACATATGATTATATGGAAGATTATATAAGAGGTTTAATTCCTGATAGAAAAGGAATATTAAAAGAAATAGAAGATTTTGCAAAAGAAAATGCTGTTCCTATAGTTCAAAAAGAAACAGGGGTATTTTTAGAGTTTATGGTAAATATGAAAAAACCACTTAGAATTTTAGAACTTGGTACAGCTATAGGTTTTTCATCTATATTAATGTATGAAGCTGCAAAAACTAATCCAGAAATTATAACAATTGAGAGAGATGAAAAAATGATAGAATTTGCTAAATTAAATTTAAAAAAATTTAATTTAGAAGATAAAATAAAAATAGAACAAGGCGATTGTCTTGAAGTTTTAGAAAGATTAGAAGAACCTTTTGATTTAATATTTATGGATGCAGGTAAAGGTCACTATAATCATTTTCTTCCACATTGTTTAAGATTGTTAAAACAAGATGGGATTATTATAGCTGATAATGTTTTATTTAGAGGTATGGTAGCTTCTAATGAGCTTGTTAAAAGAAGAAAGATAACTATAGTTAAAAGAATGAGAACATATTTAGACATGGTTACTAGTGATGAAAAGCTAATAACAACAGTAATACCTATGGGAGATGGTATTGCAGTGACAAAAAGGAGGTAATTTAAAATGAGAAAACCAGAAATTTTAGCACCAGCTGGAAATTTAGAAAAATTAAAAATTGCAATAGATTTTGGAGCAGATGCTGTATATTTAGGTGGAGGAAAACTAAATTTAAGGGCGTTTTCAAATAATTTTACTAATGAAGAAATGGCAGAAGGAATAAAGTATTGTCACCAAAGAGGTAAAAAAGTATATGTTACTTTAAATGTTTTCGCAAGAAATCAGGATTTAAAGGGTGCAGGAGAATATATTAAAAGCTTATATGATTTAGGTGTGGATGCAATTATTGTAGCAGATCCATCATTAATTGCGATAGCAAAAGAAGCTGCTCCAGATCTTGAACTACATTTAAGTACTCAAGCAAATACTGTTAACTGGGTAGCAACTAAGTTTTGGCATGATTTAGGAGTAAAGAGAGTTGTATTAGCAAGGGAATTAACTTTTAATGAAATAAAAACAATAACATCTAATATTCCAGAGGATTGTGATATAGAAGCATTTGTGCATGGTTCAATGTGTATAGCGTATTCAGGAAGATGTTTAATATCTAATTATATGCTTGGAAGAGATTCTAATAAAGGAGTATGTTCAAATGCATGTAGATATAAATATCATCTTATGGAAGAAACAAGACCAGGTGAATATTATCCAGTAGTTGAAGATGAAAATGGTACGTATATAATGAACTCTAAAGATTTATGCATGATTAATTACATACCAGAGCTTGTACAAAGCGGCATATATTCATTTAAAATAGAAGGCAGAATGAAAAGTGAATTTTATGTAGCTTCTGTTGTTAAAGCTTATAGAGAAGCTCTAGATAATTATTGGGATAATCCGGAAGATTATAAATTTAAAGAAGAATGGATGGATACATTAAATAAAATAAGCCATAGAAAATATCATACTGGTTTCTTCTTAGGTAGAATGGGTGAACAAAATTATGAAGAATCATCTTATGTAAGAGACTATGATATTGTAGGTATGGTTAAAGAATATGATCCTGAAACTAAAATAGCTACAATACTACAAAAAAATAGAGTATTTGAAAATGATGAAGTAGAGATATTAAGACCGCATACACCATATTTTAAAGTTAAACTTTTAGATATGTTTGATGCAGAAAAAAATGTTAAAACTGATGTTGCCAATAGAGCACATATGATATTTAAAGTGAAAGTTGAAAAACCATTACAAAAAAATGATATGTTAGTAAAATCTAATAAATTGCTTTCATTATAAAATAAATAAAATATTTTATTTTTGAATAAAACACCTTATCTAAGGCTAAAATTTAAGCTGAAGAGAGGTGTTTTTTATTTTTACTGATAAATATAGCATAAAGAAGAGATTGCTAAAGATTCTGGCTTTTTTTATTACACTAATAATAGTGTTGAGTATGAGATTGTATATGTTACAGGTACATCCATCAGAAAAAGTACAGGTATCTTATCAAAATCATCAAATGGAAAATATAAGTAATATAAAATACATGATTTTAGATACTAATGGAAAAGATTTGATGAAGTATAATAAAAAATATGTTTTAGTTGTTGATATTAAGCCTTTTAGTTTGAATAATTATGAGGAGACACTAGAGGATTTAATGGCTTTAAATTTTATAATGAAATCTGAAAATCCTGATTTTAATTATGCAGAAATAATGAAATCACAAGGAAAGATTTATTATAATATTTCAGAAGAAACTTATAATAAAATAAATAAACTTCAAAATATAAAAGGAATTTACACATATATATTTGATGAAGTAGATACAAAAAAAGCATGGAGTGTTAGTAGCTTTTTAGCTAATATATTAGATGAAAATCAAGTTGAAGGATCTTTGCAAGAAAATCTTCAAGGATACCTAAAAAATAATGATTTGCCTAAAAAAAATTTTTATTTAGATAATAAGTCTGTATATGCTAAAGAAGTAGTTAATATAAATGATGATAATAATAATTTGAAATTAACTATTGATAAAGATATGGAAGATAAAATAAGAAGTATACTTGAAAAAGAAGAATATAAGTATTTAAAAAATGTTGGAGTAAGTATCATAGAAAGTGATACTGGAAAGATAAGAGCTTTAGTACAAAAAGATGAAAGTGAAGCTAATATAAACTTGGGTATCCAAGAAATTGGGTATGAACCAGGATCAATATATAAAATAATTACATTGGCCTCTGCATTAGAAATGGGTTTGGTAAATGTAAATGATACATTCAATTGTAGTGGAAATATATGTAGGGAAGGTCATGGAAGATTAACAGTCAAAAATTCATTAGTAAGATCTTGTAATGATATATTTGCTAAAATTGGTTCTTTAGTAGGATATGATAAGTTGATGGAATATTCTAAAGAACAAGGTTTGTATAATAGAGTTTTAAACTTAGAAGGAGAAAATAAAAATGAAACTTGTGGAATAAAACCTAAAGAAGATGCAGGAATGAACAATATATCAATAGGTCAATGTATGAATGTTTCGCCAGTTCAAATGTTAGGGGCTGTAAATACTGTAGTGAACAATGGAATATATGTAAAGCCGTATATTGTAGAAAGTATTTTAGATAAAAATGATAATGTAGTAAAAGAATTTAAAAGTGATGAGAAAAAAATTTATAGTGAAATAACATCAAGACTTGTTAAAGATGGAATGAAAGAGGTTGTAGTAAGAGGTACAGGAATAAAAGCATATATAGCAGATTTAGATATAGGCGGAAAAACAGGTTCAGCTACAGCTAGTGATGGAAATACACATGGATGGTTTTCAGGGTATTTTAAATTTAATAACAAAACATATACTATGGTAGTATTTATACCGAATATAGAACTACAAAATTTAGCAACTAATGTGGAACTTGGTGGAGGAGACACAGCTGCTCCCATATTTAAAGATATAGTTAAAACATTAAATAATAAATAAATATAATAAAATAGAAATGAATAAGCAACTTTTTTAATTTCTAAACATATTATAGTATCAAGCACTGTTATGGAGGAAAAAGGTGTTTGTATTAAATGGTTTCATAGAATTGATATGTAATTCTCTATTTTTAACAGGATATATAAGTAGCGGAAATACATTTCCCAACCCGCTTAATGAAAGTGAAGAGGAAGAATACTTAAAAAGACTTAAAGATGGAGATAAGACAGCCAAGGGTGTTTTAGTTGAAAGAAACTTAAGATTGGTAGCACATATAGTAAAGAAATATTCTTTTCCTAATAAAGATGTAGATGAATTAATCTCTATTGGAACTGTTGGATTAATTAAAGCGATTGATTCGTTTGATTCTAGTAAGGGTACTAGACTTGCTACTTATGCCTCTAGGTGCATAGAAAATGAAATCTTAATGTTGTTTAGAAACAATAAAAAACAAAAAAGTGAAGTATATCTGCAAGATCCTATTGGAGTAGATAAGGAAGGAAATGAAATTTGTCTTATCGATATATTAAGTAGTGATAGTGATTCGGTTTTAGAAAAAGTAGAGAATAACCTACAGATCAAAGACCTATATAAAAAAATTAAAGATTCTTTAACTAAAAGAGAAAGTACAATACTTATAATGAGATATGGATTGATAGATGGAAACAGAAAAACTCAAAGGGAGATAGCAGGGATGTTAGGAATTTCTCGTTCTTATGTATCTAGAATAGAAAAAAAAGCTTTAAAAAAACTAAAAAAAGAATTATTTGGTAAAATTTAAAGTCAAAATAAGGTGTAGCTAAAAAGCGCACCTTATTTTAATATAAAAAACTATTAATTATATTGAAAAATATGATAATCTTATTATAGGAAGATTATTTTTAGAATAAATTAAAAAAGGTTTTATTTTTTAAAAATATATTTTAATATTTAATGGGGGATGATTATGTCAAATATCGACAAACTGATAAAAAGCATTGATTTAAATAATGTTTCTGATATTCATATTTCTTCTGGGTTACCTCCAATAATTAGAATAGATGGTAATTTAAAAAGTGCTAGTAACTTAGTAATTAATCATGAAACAGTAGCTCAATACATTAGAGAACTAGCACCAGAAAGATTTGAAGAATTTTTAGAAGAAGGGGATATTGATTTTAAGTATCAACCTGAAGGTATGGGGAATTTTAGAGTTAATGCATATAAGTGTAAAGGGAATTATTCTATTTGTTTAAGAGTGATAAAACAACGTATACCTAAAATTAGTGATATAACAAATGCACAAATACTAAAAGATTTTACAAAATTGAATGATGGATTAGTATTAGTAACAGGTCCTACAGGATCAGGTAAAAGTACAACACTCGCCGCCATGATAAATGAAATTAATAATACAAAAGAGAAGCATATAATTACACTAGAAGATCCTATTGAGTATATCTATGATAATAATAAATCAATAATAAATCAAAGAGAAGTTGGTCAAGATACTAAGAGCTATGTTATGGGGCTAAGAGCTGCATTAAGGCAAGATCCAGATGTTATATTAATTGGAGAAATGAGAGATACTGAAACAATAGAAGTGGCATTAAGAGCAGCTCAAACAGGTCATTTGGTATTTTCAACACTTCATACAATGGGAGCTGCTAATAGTATTTATAGAATAATTAACTCTTTTGATAATAAAGAACAAAATGAAATTAAAGTACAACTTTCTTCGTTGTTGAGAGGAGTTGTGTCACAAGTTTTATTACCTAATGCTACAGGTGTTGGAAGAACTGCAGCACTAGAAATTATGACATGCACTACTAGCATAAAGAATTTAATAAGAGAGGGAAATTACGAGCAGATCAATAGTTTTATTCAAATGGGATCTAAGTATGGAATGCAAACAATTGATATGGATTTGAAAAGATTGGTTAATGAAAATATAATAGTTAAAGAAGAGTATATAAAATGGAAATCAAACAATAATTAAAATTAACAAAGTAATAAAAAGGAATTTTAATTGTTATGTTGAATATAAATAGGAAACAGTATACTTTTCTGCAAGGAGGTAAGAAATAAAATAATGCAAGAAGAAATAATTGCATCAATAGACTTTGGAAGTAAGAAGCTATCAGCTTCTCTTGCAGCAAAAAAAGATGAAGAGGATATGCAAATACTTGGTGTTAAGTATTGTAAATCTAAAGGAATTGAAAAAGGAATAATTAAAGATGCTGACAAGTGTCGAGAAGTTTTAAAAACTCTTTTAAAAGATTTAGAAGATAAAAGTGGTAGGAAGATAAAAAATATTTCAGCAGGGATATCAACAAGAAATATTAGAATAACTGAAGTCACTGTTTCTATTTCATTAATAGAGGGGATGGCTAAAAAAGAAGATATAAACGAAGCATTAAAAAAGGCTAGAAACGCTACTTCTATTAGTGACAATGAAATTCTAATTGATACTTTGATTAATTTTTATATCTTGGATGGAAAAGTTTTACATAGAGATATATTAAATTGGCGAGGTAATAAATTAGATGTAAATTTAACTTTAATAATAGGATTAAAAGATGAAATTACTAAATATTATGAGATTTTTAAAGGCACTAATTATAATCTATCTAATATAAAGTTAAATATATTGTGTGGTAAACAGATATTTTTAACTGAGGATGATGTAGGAGATAAAGTTTTAGTAGATATAGGTGCAGGCAATATAGATATGGCTATATTTAGTAATGGAATTCCTAAATACATTGGTAGTATACCTTTAGGCGGAAGTAATATTTCTAAAGATTTGGCAATTTGTGGAGAGCTTTCATTTTCGGAAGCTGAGAATATAAAAATAATTTATTCTAGTAATTATGAAACTTTGTATAAAGATAATAAAATAGCGGACGAAATAGAAGTTGGGACATTAAAGATATCAAAATCATTATTTTATGAAGTTATTAATGCTAGAATTGAAGAAATACTAAATTATATTAATAGAGAGTTAAAAAACACTGGTCATTATGATAGAATTTGTAGTATAATTCTATATGGTAGTGGATTAAATTATTTTGAGAATATAAGCAATTTCGTTAATGATATTTTGAAAATTCCAGCTACAGTTATAACAAAAGATGATTTAGGGATAAAAAATCCTGAGAATATAACATCTTTAGCTGTAGTCAAGGAAGTTTATGATAATTTAGATTTAATTTCATATGAGTATAAAAATTCACAGAAGGTTAATGATATTGTTATAAGTAAAAATGAAGAAGAAAAAATAGAAAACAAAGCAAGTAAGAGTGTTTTAAAGAAAGTCAGAGATTTTTTAGAGGGAATTTTCTAAAGGAGGAGTTATTTTGTTAGATTTTGATGGGGATATTCAAGAATTAACTAATATAAAAGTAATAGGCTGCGGAGGTGGCGGTAGTAATGCTGTAAATCGAATGATAGTTGAAGGGTTAAAAAATGTAGAATTTATAGCAATTAATACAGATAAACAAGCATTAATGCTTTCACATGCAGATCAAAAAATTCAAATTGGAGAAAAGTTAACAAAAGGCTTAGGTGCTGGAGCTAACCCTGAAATAGGGAAAAAAGCAGCAGAAGAAAGTAAAGAAGAAATTTCAGCTGCAATAAAAGGTGCTAATATGGTATTTATAACTGCAGGAATGGGTGGCGGAACTGGAACTGGTGCTGCTCCGATAGTTGCAGAAATAGCTAAGTCTATGGAAATATTAACTGTAGGTGTAGTTACAAAGCCTTTCCCATTTGAAGGTAAGAGAAGAATGAGACATGCGGAAATGGGTATAGAAACATTAAAACAAAAAGTAGATACATTGGTGATTATTCCAAATGAAAGACTACTTAGAATGGCAGATAAGAAGACTACATTATTAGATTCATTTAAATTAGCTGATGATGTGTTAAGACAAGGTGTACAGGCAATTTCTGACCTAATTACTATTACTGGTGTAATTAATGCGGACTTTGCAGATATAAAGGCAGTTATGCTTAATAAAGGATTAGCTCATATGGGGGTCGGTTTTGGAAGTGGAGATAATAGAACTCAAGATGCAGTTCATCAAGCAATTTCATCTCCGTTATTAGAAACATCAATTGAAGGTGCAACAGATGTTATAATAAACTTCACAGGTGGAGTTGATTTAGGTGCATTAGAAGTTTACGATGCAGCTGATGTTGTCCGTGAAGCAGTAGATCCTGATGCTAATATAATCGTTGGTGCAGTAATTGATGAAACACTTAATGAGGAGATTAGAATTACTGTTATAGCTACAGGATTTGAAGTTCCTAACAATAATATTGCTCCTTCAGAAGTGATAAATAAGGTTACTCAAACTCAAAGAGAAGAGGTACCACAACCTAAGGCTCCTACACCAGAAGTTGCAGCGACAGTGGAACAACCTAAACAAGAAAGTAATTTTGATGATGATGATCTATTAGATATACCTGTTTTCTTAAGAAGAACTAAAAAGCATTAATACTTAGTATTTTATGAATTTATATATAAGAAAAGCATGCGAGATTAATTAATCTTGCATGCTTTTTTCTTTATACAAATTTTATTGTTTTAATACATGTTATTACTTTTTATAAAGTAATTTATCTATGTTATACAATTAAAGATAGTAATTGATTAAATATAAAAGTATTATTGATTATTAAAAACTAAATGTAAATATATGTAAAAAGTTATGTTCTAAAAATGGCAATATCGTATGCTATTGTGACAAATTTTTAATTAATATAAGTCTATAATAAAACTCAATAGGGGGATTCGTATGGAGGTATATATAGATATTTTAATTTTAGAAAATTTTATAATTAATTTATTTCTTATGATACTAACAATGAAAATACTAAAGTATAAAGTTAAAGATATTCTATTAATATGTTCAGGGTTTATAGGAGCATTGTATACGATTGTACTATTATTTCCTAAATTGAATGTGTTAACTTCATTTCCTTGTAGAATAATAATCTTATATATAATGATTAGGATAAGCTATGGTAAAAAAGGTTTTATTAATACAATTAAAGCAATGTGTGTATTTTTATTATTAACATTTACATTAAGTGGATTATGTTTTTTATTTTCACTAAATCAAAATGAATATTTGTTAGGAGAAAGTTTTGAAATAAGCAAGTACTCAATGAAGTATTTGCTATTAGGTGGAATGATAATATATATGTTTTGTAATAGATTAATAGAATATATTAAAAACAAATTAATGGTGAATAATTTTAAGTTTAGTATACAGTTTAAGGTATCTGACAATATGTATGATATAAAAGGTTTCTTAGATACTGGTAATGAACTAAGAGAGCCTGTTAGCAATCTTCCATGTATTTTAATAGAAAAGGATCTTATAAGTACAATTGATTTCAATTGTAAGGATGTCTATTACATACCTTATAGTGCAATTGGATATGGAGGTAATTTAAAAGGAATAAAGGTAGAATCTATAAAAATAAAAGGTGAAAAATTTTATAATGAAGTGGATGCTATCATATGTCCTTGTAATGAGAAGTTAAGTAAAGAAAATGATTTTAATGCATTGTTATCAAGAGGAGTAATATAAAAGGGGTGTATTATGAGAAGAATGATTTTATTTTTAAATAAGTTATTATCTAGATTTAAATTATTTAGAAGAAAGCTATATTATGTAGGTGGTAGCGATGCACTTCCACCACCATTATCAAAAGATGAAGAAGAAACGTTAGTGAATAATCTTATGCATGGAGACGAAAGTATAAGAAGTATCTTAATAGAAAGAAATTTAAGACTAGTTGTTTATATAGCAAGAAAGTTTGAAAATACAGGTGTTCATGTAGAAGATTTAATTTCAGTAGGAACTATTGGATTAATAAAAGCAGTAAATACTTTTAATCCAGAAAAAAAGATTAAATTAGCAACATATGCATCTAGATGTATAGAAAATGAAATTCTAATGTATTTAAGGAGAAATAGTAAAATAAAAGCAGAAATTTCATTTTACGAACCTTTAAATATAGATTGGGATGGAAATGAATTATTGTTATCAGATATTTTAGGTACTGAAAATGATGAGGTATACAATTTAATTGAAGATGAAGTTGACAAGCAATTATTGTTAATGGCACTTAAAATTTTAAATGATAGAGAAAAAGAAATTGTAAGACTTAGATTTGGGCTAAATGGAACACGAGAAAAAACTCAAAAGGAAGTTGCGGATATGCTTGGAATATCTCAATCTTACATTTCAAGATTAGAAAAAAAAATAATTAGAAGACTAAAAAAAGAAATAAGCAAAATGATTTAGCTTGTCTTTAGTATAAAAGTATTATCTATCGGAGATAATCTTTAATGCAGCAGATTATTACTTCCGAAAGGGTTGGTACTTATGATTATTAATAAGGTGGAAATATGTGGAGTAAATACTTCTAAACTTCCAATGCTTAAAGAAAAAGAAAAGAAACAACTTCTTTTAGCATTAAAAAAAGGAGATTTAAGTGCTAGAGAAACCTTTATAAAAGGCAACCTAAGATTAGTACTTAGTGTTATTCAAAGATTTAATAATAGAGGAGAAAACGTTGATGATTTATTTCAAGTAGGATGTATTGGTTTGATGAAATCAATAGATAATTTTGATTTATCACAAAATGTTAAGTTTTCAACCTATGCAGTACCTATGATAATAGGAGAAATTAGAAGATATTTAAGAGACAATAATTCTATAAGAGTTAGTAGATCATTAAGAGATATTGCATATAAGGCATTAATAGTAAGAGATAAATTTATAAAGGACAATAATAAAGAGCCAACAATATCTCAAATTGCAAAAGAACTAGAACTACCAAGAGAAGAAGTTGTATTTGCGTTAGATGCAATACAAGATCCGGTATCTTTATTTGAACCAATCTATCATGATGGTGGAGATGCAATATTTGTTATGGATCAAATAAGTGATTCAAAAAATACAGATGAAAGTTGGCTTGAAAATATATCCATAAAGGAAGCTATGAAAAAGCTAACAGATAGAGAAAAATTAATTTTAAATTTAAGATTTTTTAGGGGAAGAACGCAAATGGAAGTTGCAGATGAAATTGGCATTTCTCAAGCACAGGTGTCTAGGTTGGAAAAAACAGCTTTAAAGCATATGAGAAAACATGTTTAAAATTAATCCATATGGTATAATAAAAACTGATATTTNNAAATATCAGTTTTTATTATATAAGTAATTAAGTAAAGTTATCATACATATAAATATATAGAATAAATAAAGTTTTTAGTTTCATTTGCCGTTTTCTTTGTATTCAAAGAAAATTAAATACAAAATTTATGTATTTAAATACTCATTTGAAACTTATAAATTAGAATTCATTAGCAGGCAAATGTTGTATTTAGTGTTATACAAGAAAGAGTATTACAAATCAGTGTTAATGGATAAAAGTATTTTTTTATAGGTAGGGGGATAACTATGGAAGCAGAAATGTATTCACTTAATGCGATGAGATCTATGGAAATAATAGATATATCTACAGGGCGTAAACTTGGTTTTATAAAAGATTTTAAAGTCGATTGTGATGAAAATAAAATAACTTCATTAATTTTACCAAGTACAACTATGAAATCGTGGTTTTTAAAAGATGATGAAATAGAAATTAAGTGGGATGATATAGTAAAAGTTGGAGTTGATGTTATATTAGTTAAATCAAATAATATTCCAGAGTATGATTCTAATAATGGGTAGTAATCAGAACAAAAACTATATATAATAAATTTATAAATACTTTTTACTAAAGTAAAAGAGGTGATTAAAGTGAAATGTCCATTTTGTAATTTTGAAGAAAGCAAAGTTGTTGATTCCAGAGCAACAGATGATAATACTACAATTAGAAGACGAAGAGAGTGCTTAAATTGTAATAAGAGATATACTACGTATGAGAAAATAGAGGATTTTCCTGTTTTAGTTGTTAAAAAAGATTTAACTAGGGAAAACTTTAATAAAGAAAAAATTATTAATGGTCTTATTATTGCTTGTCAAAAAAGACCTGTTTCAAGAAAACAAATAGAAGATATAGCTTATGAAATAGAAAAATCAATTTCTAATAGAATGGTTACTGAAGTTGCATCTAAAGATATAGGTGAAATGGTTATGGATAAACTTAAACAAGTTGATGAAATATCGTATGTTAGATTTGCATCGGTCTATAGACAATTTAAGGATATAAATACTTTCTTAGAAGAAATTAAGAATCTCGTAGTTAATTAAAATTAAAATTAAAATAGTTATTTAAAAAGGATTTTGAATATGTTAGATTTAACTTTCAAATCCTTTTTATATATTAATATATATAATAGTATGTTATATATATGTTATATGGGCGTTAAAAGTTAGTTAATACAATTAATATAAAACTTATAAATGATAAAATTAATGTATAAATTTGGGGGGATAATTCTGAGAAAATTAGACTTAAAAGAAATAGAAAATATAGAAGATTTTATGACAATAAAATTAGACAATACTGCCAAAATAGTATTTTCAAATGCAGAACTTAATAGGAGTTTTAATAGGAATACTGATGAAGGAATTAATCAATTAGAATCACTGAAATATAAATTTAATGTTAGCGAAGTGGTATATTTAAAACAAGTACATAGTGATAATATATTAATTTATAATAATAATGATATTAAAAATGAAGAAGGGGATGCAATAATAACAGATAACAAAAATGTTATTATTGGAGTTTTTACTGCGGATTGTGTTCCTGTTATATTAGTGGATGAGGTTAAAAAGGTATCAGCAGCAATTCATAGTGGATGGAGAGGAACATTTAATTCTATTACTTTAAAAACAATAGAAAAAATGAAGAACGAGTTTAAGTGTAATCCTAAAAATATTAAAGCTTATATAGGACCTCATATAAGAAGTTGTTGTTATGAAGTATCAGCGGAATTAAAAGAAAAGTTTTTAAAAAAAAAGAAAGAAATTAAAGAGTTGGATTTATTCAATAAAAATAATTTAAATTTAGAAGAATGTATATTAAATGATTTAAGAAATTCAGGAGTTAAAGAAGATAATATAAATACTTTAGAATTATGTACATATTGTAGTGAAAAAATTAAATTACATTCATATAGAAAATCAAATGGGGATTATGGTAGAATGTTTACTTTTATAATTTTAGAGTAAGGAGAATAGTTATGTCTGATGAAAAAATATTGATAGTGGATGATGAAGAACACATAATAGAATTACTAAAGTTTAATTTAATTAATGCAGGGTACAAGGTCTTTTATTGCAATAATGGTATAGATGCCCTTGAAATAGCAAAGATAGAAAAACCTAAATTAATATTATTGGATTTAATGTTACCAGGATTAGATGGCTTTGATGTTTGTAAAGAAGTAAAAAAAGATAAAGAAACTCAAAATACATCAATAATAATGTTGACAGCAAAAGGAGAGGAAATTGATAAAATCTTAGGTTTAGAATTAGGTGCAGATGATTATATAACTAAACCTTTTTCTGTAAGAGAATTATTAGCACGAGTTAAAGCTGTTCTTAGAAGAACTTATCCAGGGGCAGACATTGAAAATAATTCATATGAGTCTCAAGGTCTTAAAATAGATTTTGATAGACATGAGGTGTTTATTAATAATCAAAAAGTTGAATTGACTTTAAAGGAATTTGACCTCTTAAAAATATTAATAAAAAATAGAGGGAAAATTCTTCAAAGAGAAACGTTATTAGATAAAATATGGGGATATGAGTACATAGGGGAAACTAGAACAGTAGATGTACATATAAGATATCTAAGAAAGAAGATAGAAGAAGACGATAAAAATCCTAAATTTATAGAAACCATTAGAGGAGTAGGTTACAGGTTTAACCAAATTGATAAATAATGAAAAAGAAAATATTAATATCATCAATGATGACAGTTTTTTTTGCTCTTATAATAGTAACTTCTTTTTTTGTGTTGTTAAGTAATTTTCAACAAATTAGAGATACGAAAAATGAACTTAGAAATTTTAACTTACTTATTGGTCAATTAGATAACTTAGATTCATTAAATAATATCAATAAAGAAGATTTCAGAGAAATAAAAATAAACAATGCACCAGTTAGATTTACATTACTTGATACAAAGGGAATTGTATTATATGATATGGAAAATGAATTAGAAAATAATTATAAGGATAATAAAGAATTTCAACAAGCTATAGAAAGTGGAGAAGGATCATCAACTAAGTATAGTGAAGATGGTAATATTAATTTAATATATTATGCTACAAAATTAAATAACAATTTAATAGTGGTAAGTTCAGTTCCTGTTAATATGGTAAAAACGTTCCAAAATAAAAATATAAAATATTGTGTAGGAATAATAACTGTTGTAATGTTTTTTTCTATATCATTATGTTTAAAATTGATAAAAATGATTATTGAGCCAATTAAAGATTTAGAATCAGTGACTCACAAGATGGCTAATGGAGATTATAAAATAAGAGCTAAAATAAATAGTAAAGATGAACTTGGAAATTTAGGAGAAAGTTTTAATAATATGGCAGATCAGCTTCAAATGAAAATGCATGAGATAGTTGACAAACAAACTAGAATAGAATCTATTTTAAGAAGTATGGAAAGTGGTGTTATTGCAGTAGATAATAATAATATTGTAATATCTATTAATCCTTATGCAGAAAGAATATTTGGTATAAAGAAAAATATTTTAGGTGAATCCATAATTGAGTATATTTCAGATTATGATATAAATACTTTTTTAGAAGAGGATTATGAAATAGATAAAGAAATAAAAATACTTCATCCAATAGAACGTGATTTAAAGATAAAAAAATCAAATATAATAAACGGAATAGAGATGATAGGTAAAGTTATAACGATACAGGATATAACTGACATAAAAAAACTTGAACTTATGAGAACTCAATTTGTTGCAAATGTGTCTCATGAGTTAAAAACACCATTAACATCTATTAAAGGTTTTGCAGAAACATTAAGATATGTAGAAGATGATGAAACTAGAGAAAAATTTTTAAATATAATAGACAAGGAATCAGAAAGATTATCAAGATTAATAAATGATATTTTAGTACTTTCTAGTATTGAGAGTAATATATCAATTCAAAATGATGAATTTTTACCTAAAACTATAATAGAAGATGTTGTAAATATGGTAAGAAAACTTGCTAATAATAAAGAAATAAATTTGGAATTTGATGATGATAATCAAGAACTTATATTAGGAGATAAGGACAAGTTTTATCAGCTAACATTAAATTTAGTTGAAAATGCTATAAAATATTCAGAGAATGGCTCAAATGTTAAAGTGATAAGTTATAGTAAACGTGGATATTATTATTTAGAAGTTAATGATAATGGAATAGGTATACCTAAAGAAGACTTGCCAAGAATATTTGAAAGATTTTATAGAGTGGATAAATCACGAAAAAAAGGTGGAACAGGATTAGGACTAGCTATTGTAAAACATATAGTTAAAACATTTAATGGAGATATAAATGTTAAAAGTACATTTGGTGAAGGTAGCACATTTAAAGTGAGAATAAAATATATATAAATTATTAGAGTATGTTTTAGTGTTGTGTTGATATACGTCACTTTACATATTGCATAGATAAACACATATTTAAAACATAGCCAATTATTAAAATAAGCTGAAAAGTAAAATTTTCAGCTTATTTTATTTTGCATAGATTTTATAAAATTAATTTAAATTTTAGGATATGCTGTAGTAAGGTATTGATATTTTCCAATGTTAAATTCATTTAACGTAGTCCTAATAAAAGTTAACTTTAATCTAATAATAGCTTAACTTACTGGTTATATTATAAGTATGAAAGAATTAATTAATGTATAAAAAAGTTGATGGAGGAATTTTATATGAAAAAAAATACTTTAAAACTTATAGTCAGCGCATTATTAATAACTATGATTGGAGGAAGCATGGTCGGATGCGGATCTGAAGATAGTGCGAGTGAGGCAGGAAATGGAATAAGTGGATCAATAACGGTAAGTGGATCATCGGCATTATTACCATTAATGGAGCAATCAATTGAAAAATTTAATGAAATAAATCCTAATGCTGCAGTAAGTGCGCAAGCAGGTGGTTCAGGAACAGGTCTTACTCAAGTATTAGAAGGGACAGTTGATATTGGAAATTCAGATATATTTGCAGAAGAAAAATTAGATGAAGCGCAATCTAAAGAATTAGTAGATCATAAAGTTATAGGTCAAGGTTTTGGAATTGTTGTAAATAAATCATTAGGAGTTACAAATTTAAGTAAAGAACAATTAAAAGGAATATTTTCAGGAAAAATAACAAATTGGAAGGACGTTGGAGGTCCAGATAAAGAAATATTCTTAATTCATAGAAAATCAGGATCTGGAACAAGAGGTACATTTGAAAATAAAATATTAGATGGAAATAAGTCATTAGAAAATGATTCTTTAGGGGCAGTTCAAGATTCAAATGGTGCAGTTCTTACTGCGATGAAACAAAATGATGGAGCAATAAGTTATTTAGCTCTTTCTTATATGAATACAGCTGATGCTAAAGAAATATTACAAGTTACGAGTATTGATGGAGTATCTGCACATAGTGAAAATATAAAAGACGGGAGTTATTCTTTTTGGTCATGGGGTCATATGTATACAAAAGGTGAAGCAGAAGGATTAAGTCAAGAATTTATAAATTTTATAACAAGTGAAGATAATAAGGAAAGCATAGAAAGTTTAGGATTTATTTCAGGAGCTGAAATAAAAGAAAAATAATAATTTAAAGGATGATTAAAAGATGAAAAAGAGAAGTTTTAAGGAAAGGCTTAAAAATGAATATTTGGGTCAGGGCTTTGCAACTCTATGTGGAATACTAATAATAGTAATTACAGGCTTGATATTATTATTTATAGCTTCAAAAGGAATTAAATCATTTACCCAAAATGGATATAGCATAACTGAATTTTTATTTAAAAATGATTGGAAGCCAAATCAAGAGCAGCCTTCCTTTGGAGCTTTAGCATTCATCTTAGGTTCTACATGTGTATCAATAGGAGCTGTAATTTTAAGTGCTCCTATTGCAGTTGCACTAGCTATTTTTACTAACATTATTTCTAATAAGTTTGGTAATAATGTAATAAAACCATCATTAGAAATATTAGTTGGAATACCATCAGTTGTTTATGGGTGGGTTGGAATATCAGTATTGGTACCATTTATAAAAAACAATGTTGGAGGAATGGGATTTTCACTTTTATCAGGAATATTAGTTTTATCATTAATGATATTACCTACAATTGCTACTTTAGCTATAGATGCAATAAAAAATATACCTAATGATCATATAGAAGCTTCTTATGGATTAGGAGCTACAAGATGGCAGACGATAAGCAGGGTAATAGTACCAGGAGCGAAATCAGGAATTTTGACAGGTGTAGTATTAGGTATAGCAAGAGCGTTTGGAGAAGCACTTGCAGTACAAATGGTAATTGGTAATACTGTTAAATTGCCAGAAGGACTTCTTTCTTCAATGTCTACATTAACTAGTATTATAACAATGGATATGGCTAATACAGTAGGTGGAACAATGTGGAATGACGCATTATGGACATTAGCATTAATATTACTTGTTATTTCATTTATTTTTATAGTAATAGTTAGAAAGATAGAAAAAAGGAGTGCAGTATAATGGATGCTAAAAAAGTTGATAAAATGGCCACTGTAGTGTTTTATATAATAAGCATATTTATAGTAGGTTTGTTAGGTGCATTTATTGCTTATATATTATATAAAGGTGGAAATATGATAAAACCTTCTTTCTTATTTGGAAAACCTAAATTAACAGGAGCTGGTGGAGGAATAGGACCACAATTATTTAATTCATTTTATATGCTTATTGTTTCATTAATAATAACAGTACCAATAGGAATAGGTGCAGGAATATACTTAGCTGAGTATGCAAAAGAAGGAAAGTTTTTAAATATAATAAGAATGTCTCTTGAAACAATTTCTTCATTACCATCTATAGTTATAGGTATGTTTGGACTATTAGTGTTTGTTAATATGGCAGGTTGGGGATATTCAATACTCGCTGGAGCTATATCAGTCAGTATATTAAATATACCATCTATGACTAGAATTTCAGAAAATGCAATAAAAGCAGCTAGCAAGAAGGTAAAGGAAGCTTCATTAGGACTTGGTGCAAGTAAATGGCAAACAATATCTAAACTTACAGTGCCAACAGCCATGAGCGAGATTTTAACTGGAATAATATTATCAGCAGGTAGAATTTTTGGAGAGGCAGCAGCTTTCCTGTATACAGCAGGATTAAGTTCAGGAGCTTTAAATTTTAATCAAATAAGTTTGGTTGGAAATAAATCGGCATTTTCTCTTTTTAGACCAGCAGAAACTTTGGCTGTTCACATTTGGAAATTAAATTCTGAAGGAATAGTAGTAGATGCAGCTAGAATTGCTAATGGGACAGCAGCAGTATTAATTATAGCAGTTCTTTTATTTAATATTTTAGCAAGGCTAATAGGAAATAGATTAATGAAATCTTATGGTGGAAAGTAGGGGAGTATAAGGAATGAGTATTATAAAAACTAAGAATTTAAATTTATATTATGCTGAAAATCAAGCGCTAAAAGATATAAATATTAATATAAATAAAAATGAAGTTACAGCATTAATAGGACCATCGGGATGTGGTAAATCAACTTTTTTAAGAACTTTAAATAGAATGAATGATTTGATTGAAATAGTTAGAATAACTGGAGAGGTTTTATTTGAAGATAAAGATATATATAAAGATTATGATGAGATATATTTAAGGAAAAGAGTCGGGATGGTATTTCAAAGACCTAATCCATTTCCTATGTCTATTTATGATAATATAGCATATGGCCCAAGAATTCATGGAACTAAAGATAAAAAAATATTAGATGAAATTGTTGAAAATAGTTTAAAAGGCGCAGCACTTTGGGATGAAACAAAGGATAGATTAAAAAAAAGTGCAATGGGACTTTCAGGAGGGCAACAACAAAGATTATGCATTGCAAGAACTTTAGCAGTATCTCCAGAAGTTATTTTAATGGATGAACCAACATCGGCCTTAGATCCAATTTCAACGAATAAAACAGAAGAATTAATAGAGCAACTAAAAAAAGATTATACAGTAGTTATAGTAACTCATAATATGCAACAAGCGGGAAGAATAGCAGATAAAACAGCTTTCTTTTTAAGTGGAGAAGTTATAGAATTTGGAAAAACTGAGGATATATTCTATAATCCTAGAGATAAAAGAACAGAAGACTATATAACTGGTAGATTTGGTTAAATGAAAGGGTGAGGATTAATGACAAGAGAATCTCAAGATGCTAGAGTTAAAGAAATTAATAGACAATTATTGAAAATGACAAGTTTAGTAGAAAAACAAATACATGATAGTATGGTTTCATTGAAAAATCATGATTCAGATATGGCAGATAAGGTTATAAAATACGATGATAAAGTAGATGAGTTGCAAAAAATAATAGAAGAAGATTGTATAAAATTTATCGCAATGGAACAACCACTTGCAACAGATTTAAGAAGAGTGTTTACAGCATCAAAAATAGTAACGGATCTAGAAAGAATGGCAGATCATGCAGTGGATATATGCAAAATAACTAAAAGATTAGATAGAGTAGTATTTAAAGAAAATATTAGTGAATTGTGGGATATGGAAATAAGAGTTAGAGAAATGATTGGATTAGCAATAGATTCATATATAAGGGATGATGTTAAATTTGCATATAAAATATGTAAAATGGATGATGCAATAGATGATTTATATAAAAGATTATTTGGTGTTTGCATAAATGAAATCAAAAAGAATGAAAATTTAATTAATCAAGGAACACAGCTATTATTTGTAATAAAGTATTTAGAAAGAATTGCAGATCATGTTACTAATATATGTGAATGGACAATTTTTTCTAAGAATGGAACTTATGTGGATTTAAATGAATAAAAGAATAAAGTAGAGGCTAGGAAGTAAATTATTCCTAGCCTTTACTTATAAAAAAAGGTTTAAACTTAAAGTTTATTTTAGGGAAAAATGAATAAAAATGGTTTTAAATATAGTGTTTGCAATAACTAGTTAGTTATTATATAATTAAACGTACTATAATGAAGATGGGATGTTATAATTAGGAGTGAAAAAATGAAAAATATTATAACAAAAGTAGAAGAATACAGTATTGCTGAAGAAGTTGGAATAGAAATAAATGATAGTCTAATATCTATTAATCAAACTCCAATAGGCGATATTATGGATTATAAATTTTTATCAGCAGATGAAGAAATAGTTTTAGAAATAGAAAAAACAAATGGCGAAATTTGGGAAATAGAAATAGAAAAAGAATACGGAGAAGATATAGGTCTTGAATTTGGCGGTGGCATAATGGATAAAGCAAAAAGATGTAGTAATAAATGCATTTTTTGTTTTATAGATCAATTACCACCTGGAATGAGAGATACTTTATATTTTAAAGATGATGATTCTAGATTATCTTTTCTTCAAGGAAACTTTGTTACATTAACTAATATGAAGGAAGAAGATATTGATAGAATAATAAAATATCACATAAGTCCAATTAATGTATCAGTACATACAACAAACCCAGAACTTAGGGTTAAAATGTTGAATAATAGATTTGCAGGAAATATATTAGAGAGATTAAAAAGATTAACAGATTCAGGAATTACAATAAATGCTCAAATAGTATGTATACCAGGCATAAATAGTGGAGATGAATTAAAGAGAACTATAGAAGATTTATATAAGCTTCATCCATTTGTAGCTAGTGTGGCTGTTGTTCCAATAGGAATAACTAAATTTAGAGAAAAACTTCAACATGTAAAGACATTTACTAAGGAGCAATCTGCAAAAGAAATCGAAATGGTTAAAGAACTTCAAGATAAATTTATGAAAGAAGTAAATGAACCTTTTGTAAGGCTATCAGACGAATTTTATATAGTTTCAGGTAAGGAAGTTCCAAATAGCGACTTCTATAAAGGATATGAACAACTAGAAGATGGCGTAGGTGTTGTAAGATACTTTAATGATGTTATAGATGAGACATTAAATGATTTAGATGAAAATTCTAAGGGAAGTTTTTCAATCGCAACAGGTGCTTTAGCTTATGAAGAGGTCATGAAAGCTAGAGATAAAATTGTGAAAAAAAATCCTAATATAAAATTAGATGTATACAAAGTAATAAACAATTATTTTGGAGAAACAATAACTATAACAGGACTTTTAACTGGAACTGATATAATAGATCAATTAAAAGGAAAAATAAATACGAAATATTTATTAATGGCTGATTGTATGTTTAGAAAAGGATATGAATTAGCTGACTCTAGTGAACAAATTATGCTAGATGATTTGAAAATTAGAGATATTGAAGAGGCATTAGATGTAAAAGTTATAGTAACAGATTACACAGGAGAAAATTTAATTAGTATATTAAACGAATATAAGGAGGAATTTTAATGGGAAAACCGATAGTTGCAATAGTAGGAAGACCAAATGTTGGTAAGTCAACATTATTTAATAAATTAGCAGGGAAGAGAATTTCCATAGTACAAGATACACCGGGAGTAACAAGAGATAGAGTTTATGCTGAGGCTGAATGGTTAAATTATAACTTTACTATGATAGATACTGGTGGTATAGAACCTACAAATGACGATATAATAATGAAACAAATGAGAAGACAAGCGAATATTGCTATAGAAACTGCTGATGTAATAGTATTTATAGTTGATGGTAAAGAAGGTTTAACTGCTGCGGATCAAGAAGTAGCTAATATGTTAAGAAAAAGTAAAAAGCCAGTAGTATTAGTAGTAAATAAAATTGATTCTTTAAAATATGAAGAAAACAGTTGGGAATTTTATAACTTAGGAATTGGTGATCCTATAACAATATCAGCATCACAAGCATTAGGTCTTGGTGATATGCTTGATAGAGTAGTAGAACATTTTGATAGATTTGATGCTGATGCTGAAGAGGATGAATATATCAGAATAGCTATGATTGGAAAGCCTAATGTAGGAAAATCATCATTGATAAATAAGTTGTTAGGAGAAGAAAGACTTATTGTTTCTGACATAGCAGGAACAACTAGAGATGCTATAGATAGTTATTTAGAAACAGAACAAGGAAAATTCATTTTAATCGATACAGCTGGACTTAGAAGAAAAAGCAAAGTTAAAGAAGAAATAGAAAGATATAGTGTTATAAGAACATATGCATCAATAGAAAAAGCAGATGTATGTATACTTATGATAGATGCTCAAGATGGTGTAACAGAACAAGATGAAAAAATAATAGGTTATGCTCATGAGTTAAATAAAGCTATAATAGTTCTTGTGAATAAATGGGATCTTGTTGAAAAAGATGACAAAACTATGGAGAAGTTTAAAAAAGACTTACAAGGTAGTTTGAAATTTATGCCATATGCTGAATATTTATTTATTTCAGCATTAACAGGACAAAGAACTCATAAAATTTTAGAATTAGCTAAAAAATGTTATAACAATTATAACAAGAGAGTATCTACAGGAATATTAAATGACGTAATAAGTAAGGCGATACTAATGAAAGAACCACCAATAGTTAGCCTTAAGAGAATGAAGATATATTATGCAACTCAAGTTGCTACTAAACCACCTAAGTTTGTATTTTTCGTTAACGATGCTAGTGCTTCACATTTTTCTTATGAGAGATATTTAGAAAATCAATTAAGAAATAGTTTTGATTTTAAAGGTACTGGTATACAAATCGAGTATAGACAAAGGAAGGAATAGTAATGAATAAAGTAAGTTTTATAGGTGGAGGAAGTTTTGGAACAGCTTTAGCTATACTGCTTGCGGAAAAGGGGAATACTGTAAGTATATACAATAGAGATAAAAAAGTTGTTGATGACATAAATATTAATAGAAGAAATGATAAATATATAAAAAATTTAGAAATTCCTAGTAATATTAAAGCGTTTGATAATTTAGAAAAAGCAACTGAAAATGCTGAATATATTGTTTTAGCAATACCATCTCATACAATACGCAGTATTTGCAAACAGTTAAAAAATAAAATAAAACAAGAAACCATTATAATTTCAATTGCCAAAGGAATCGAAGAACATACTGATAAAAGATTATCTGCCGTTATTAAGGAAGAATTAAATAATCCAATTGTTGTTTTATCGGGACCTAGCCATGCTGAGGAAGTAGTATTAAAACTTCCAACAACACTTGTAGTTTCTTCAGAAAATATGAATTCTGCTAGTGAAGTTCAAAATTTATTTATGACCTCTTTCTTTAGGGTATATACAAATGAAGATTTGGTAGGAGTAGAAGTTGGAGGTGCTGTTAAAAATATAATTGCACTAGCTGCTGGAATTTTAGATGGTTTAGGTTATGGAGATAACACTAAAGCTGCATTAATGACCAGAGGAATGAAAGAAATTTCTAGAATAGGTTTAGTTCTTGGTGGAAGAGAAGAAACTTTTTATGGTTTAACTGGAATGGGAGATTTGATAGTAACATGTACTTCTAATCATTCTAGGAACAGAAAAGCAGGTTTATTAATTGGAAGTGGTATGAATGCAGATAAAGCAATCGAAGAAATAGGAATGGTAGTTGAGGGTATAAAAGCTTGTAAAGCCTTTTATGAATTGAAAGAAAAAATAAGAGTATCTATGCCTATAACTGACATTTTGTATAAAGTTTTATTTGAGAAAAAAGATCCTAAATTAGGGATTGAAGAACTCATGCTTCGCGAAAAGAAAAGTGAAATATTTTAATATTAGTCCTAAAAAGAATTTTTTAACCATATAACTGTGTTAATAAAGTCTTTTTAGGACTTTTCTATTTAAAATTTTATTTAATCTGTATATTTTTAGTTTTTTAAGAATATATATATATTGGTAAAAAGAATAAGGAGGGAATAATGTGGACAGCTTTAACATATACAAAGATATAGCTGAAAGAACCCAAGGGGACATATATGTAGGAGTAGTTGGACCGGTAAGAACTGGTAAATCAACTTTTATAAAAAGGTTTATGGACCTTATGGTAATACCAAAGATTGATAATACTTATAAGAAAGAAAGAGCGAAAGATGAGTTACCACAAAGTGGTTCAGGTAAAAGTATTCACACAACAGAACCTAAATTCGTGCCAAATGAGGCGGTAGAGATAAATTTAGGTGATGAAACAAAATTTAAAGTTAGAATGGTAGATTGTGTAGGATATATTGTAAAAAGTGCATTGGGATATTTAGAAGGTGAAGAAAGTAAGATGGTACATACACCATGGTATGAGTATGAAATTCCTTTTGAAGATGCAGCAGAAATAGGCACTAGAAAGGTTATCAGTGATCATTCAACCATAGGACTTGTAATTACAACAGATGGAAGTATTACAGGAATACCAAGAGAAGATTATATGGAGGCAGAAGAAAGAGTTATATATGAGCTTCAATCAATAAATAAACCATTTGTGGTTGTACTTAATACTAATAAACCAAATTCTCAAGAAACAAAAGCATTAAAAAATGAATTAGAAGCAAAATATAATGTAGCAGTAAAAGTAATGGATATATACAATATGGGTGAAGAAGATATAGAAGACTTATTTGAGTATGTACTTAGAGAATTCCCAGTAAAAGAAGTTAATATAGACATGCCAGAATGGTTAGAAAAATTAGATTGTAATCATTGGTTAAAAAAGAACTTCTTCGATGTCATTTTAACTATGAGTAATGAAATTTCAAAAGTTAGAGATGTTAAACATATATTAAATAGTTTTGAAGAGAAAGAATTTATGGGCACAACATCTATTAAAGAAGTTGATTTAGGCAATGGAACAGCAAATATACTTATGAAACCTAAAGATGGTATATTTTATAAAATACTTAGTGAAATATGTGATTTAGAAGTAAATTCAGAAAGTGATCTTTTAAGTATAATAAAAGATTTAACTTATGCAAAATTAGAGTATGATAAGGTTAAAGATGCCTTGGAGGATGTTAGGGAAGCTGGTTATGGATTAGTAGCACCACAACTATCAGAAATGAAATTCGAGGAACCAGAGATTGTAAAACAAGGAAGTAAATTTGGTGTTAAATTAAAAGCAAGTGCTCCAAGCTTACATTTTATAAAGTGTGACATAAAGACAGAGATTAGCCCAATAATGGGATCTGAAAAGGAATCAGAAGAACTTGTAAAGGGGTTACTAGAACAATTTGAAACAGACCCAGCACAACTATGGCAAAGCAACATGTTTGGAAAATCTTTAGAAGTACTAGTTAAAGAAGGACTTCAAAACAAATTATATAAAATGCCAGAAGATGTACAAGTTAAAATTCAAAAGACACTTCAAAAAATTATTAATGAAGGTAATGGCGGTTTGATTTGTATAATTCTTTAACTTTAAGGGATTAATAATTTAAAAGGAGTTTAAAGAGAAAGAGTCTTTGAACTCCTTTTTAATTCTTTAGGAATTTATATTATTAAAAAATTTGTGGATAA
>NZ_JAMQHY010000010.1:49546-144528 GCF_023845705.1 Clostridium sp. ZBS15 | reverse complement strand
GCCTTAGCGATTTTGTTCTACATATTAATAAATTTTATATTAATATTTTAAAATTCATAGAAGAGGCTATCCTAATATTATATAATAAAATAAAGAATATAAAATGAGGGATATCATGAAAAAAATGTATAGAATCTATAAGAAAGTTGGCAATTTAAATATATCTTTAATTGAAGAACTTATAGAATATGACTTTCCATCATCTGTTTATATATCTTCCAGAGTAATAAATCATATAATAAAAAAACATGGAAAACAATTTACTAAAAGAGTTAAAAATCATATAATAAAAATTATGGAAGAGATAATTAGGTGCCCAGATTATATAGGAATAGATCCTTTAAGAAGTAACGATGGGGCATTAGAATTAGTAAAAAAGATTGATAGTAATATTCTTTTAGCATTAGAGTATGATGAAGAAGGTCAATATATATATGTAGCAACTATGTATCCTATAACAGAATCTAGAATAGTTTCAAGGTTAAATAGTGGAAGGTTAATAAGTTGCAATGATGAAAAATCTCAGGATATATTTTAATTAACTAAGTAATCTTTAAATGGAATGTAGGATATTTAGACATTAACAAAATAATTTAAATACTCTTGGGTTTCCAAGAGTATTTTTATGATAAAAATAAAAAATAGAATTATATATTAGAATGTAACTATGTTTATATGGAGGAAGAATAGATGAAAAAAATAGCAATAATATTTAATGGTGGAACTATATCTATGAAAGTAGATGAAAAAATAAAAGCAGCAGTTCCTAGTTTAAGTGGAGAAGAAATAATGCAAATGGTAACAGGGATTCAGAAGTTTGCTGAAATTGAAAGTCATACATTTTCTAATTTACCATCGCCACATATGACTTCTGAATTAATGCTTGAATTGTCAAATTTGGTTCAAAAATTATTAGACAGAGCTGATATAAGCGGTGTTGTAATAACTCATGGAACTGATACTTTAGAAGAAACGGCATACTTTTTAGATTTAACTTTAAATACTGATAAACCAGTAGTCGTTACTGGAGCAATGAGAAGCAGTGATGAACTGGGATATGATGGACCTTTTAATTTAGCTACATCAATATGCACAGCAATTTCTGATAGTGCTAAAAATAGGGGCGTTTTAGTATGTTTTAATAGTGAATTACATAGTGCAACAGAAGTAACCAAAAGAAATTCAATGGCATTAAATGCTTTTAGTACACCTAATTTTGGACCCATCGGAATAGTTGATAATAATAGAGTTATTTTTTATAGAGAAAATTCTAAATCTATACACGTTAAAATAAAGAGTACGGAAAAAGATGTAGCTTTAATTAAGTGCGTTTCTGGTATGGATTCAAAATTTATAGATTTTGTTATTACTAATGGATATAAAGGAGTAGTAATTGAGGCGTTAGGAAGAGGAAATGTACCTCCTTTAATGGTAGATGGAATTAAGAGAGCTATTAAAAACGAAATTCCAGTTGTAATAGTATCAAGATGCTTTGAAGGACGAGTATTTGAATCTTATGGATATTTAGGTGGTGGAAAAAATCTTAGAGAGTATGGAGTTATATTTGGAGATGTATTATCTGGACAGAAGGCTAGAATAAAATTATTAGTAGCTGTAAATCATAATGATAATTTAACTAAAATAAGAGAAATATTTGAAAAAGATACATACGAAATATAAAAAACTGAATAAATAAAATAAAATAAAATAAAATGTTCGGGAAAATAAGAAAAAAACAAGTAATTAAACCTTTTTTAATTGACAATGTTCGGATTGGCGGGTATAATAATATTTGTAAAAGGGATAACTCATATAATTGTGATAATATGGTTCACAAGTATCTACCAGATTGCCGTAAATAATTTGACTATGAGTAAGACTATATTAATTTATTATTAATAATTAAGTCGCTATGAGTTATCAAATGAAACCATAGGGACTTTTTTTAGTTGAATAATTTAGGAGGAATAAAAATGCAACAAGAAAAAAAGTCTGAAAGAATATTTGAAATATTTTCTAATGAAAAGGTTGATTTTAAAAAAGAAATAGTAGCTGGGGTAACTACTTTCTTAACAATGGCTTACATAATTGCTGTAAATCCTAACATGTTAAGTGCAACAGGTATGCCAAGTGGAGCGCTTGTAACAGCAACTTGTTTATCAGCAGCTTTGGCAACAATATTCATGGGAGTGTTTGCAAATCTACCTTTTGCCTTAGCATCTGGAATGGGATTAAATGCATATTTTGCATTTTCAGTTGTATTAGGAAAAGGGATATCATGGGAGGTAGCATTAACAGCAGTATTTGTAGAAGGTATTATATTTATTTTAATGTCATTATTTAAAATTCGTGAAGCTGTTGTAAATGCAATTCCAGAGAATATGAAATATGCAGTTACGGCTGGAATTGGATTGTTTATTGCATTTATTGGATTTGTAGGCAGTGGAGTAGTTGTAAACAATGATGCAACTTTATTAGGACTAGGTGATTTCACAATTCCTACAGTTACAATCACTTGTGTTGGATTAATAATTATCGCAGTATTAGATAAAAAGAAAATAAAAGGTTCAATTTTAGTTGGGATTTTAGTAAGTACTTTATTGGCTTGGGGATATGCTTTAAAAAATCCATCAGTGGCAGCTGACTTGGGTATATATTTACCAAATGGGATTTTTAAATTTGAAAGTCTTGCTCCTATTGCAGGTAAGGTGGATCTAGGATATGCATTTCATCCAGATAATATTGGATTATTTATAACAGTAGTATGCACATTCTTGTTTGTAGATTTCTTTGATACAGTAGGAACATTAGTAGGAGTTAGCTCAAGAGCAGGAATGCTTGATGAGGAAGGGAAAGTTCCTAATGCAGGAAAAGCACTACTTGCAGATGCTATTGGGACAACCGTAGGAGCATGCCTTGGAACTTCAACAGTAACAACTTATGTAGAAAGCTCAACAGGGGTTGCAGCAGGAGGAAGAACAGGATGGACTGCTATTACAACAGGGGTTTTATTCTTAATTGCAATGTTCTTTTCACCAATTTTTATTGCAATACCATCATGTGCTACAGCACCGGCTTTAATATATGTGGGATATTTAATGCTTGGAGCAGCTAAAAACATAGATTTTAATGAAATTACAGAAGGGCTTCCAGCATTTGTGACAATCGCTTTGATGCCTCTTACTTATAGTATTGGAGATGGGCTAACATTTGGTATATTATCATATGTATTTATAAATTTATTATATAACCTTTTCTCTAAAAAAGAAGATAAGAAAAAAGTTTCTTGGGTTATGGTAATTTTAGCACTTATCTTCTTAGTGAAATTAACAGTATTATAATATAAAATTTTTATTTTAGATTCTGTTTTAGCAGGGTGTTGATATATGCATAAGCAAAGTGGGCGGAGTAATTGAACTTAGGAATACTAAAATGAGTATAGTCCNNTGCATATATCAACACACATTTTAAACAGAGCCTTATTTTAAAATAAAGCGAACTTTCAGCTATGGATTAAAGTTTTAAAGGGGATAATTAAAAGTATGTATCTAATGTTTACTATTGAACATTAGATACATACTTTATTTATTTATAAAATAAATGAAAAAATTAATTATGAATAAATTTAAATGTGAATAAATTATGAACAAAGAGTTGACTTAACATAGCAAATTAATTATTATAATTAAAGAATTACTTCTTATAAATAAAGGAGGTGTACTAAAATGGTTAAAAGCATGACAAGTTTTGGGCGTGCTCAAAGTGATAAAAATAGTGGCATGGTTTTTTCAGTTGAAATGAAGAGCGTAAATCATAGATACTTAGATATTAATATTAGAATGCCTAAAACTATGCTATCTCTAGAAGAAAAGATTAGAGGACTAATTAATAGTAAACTAAATAGGGGTAAAGTGGACGTTTTTATAAACTATAAAAGCTATTCAAAAGAAAATATAGAGCCTACAGTTGATATTAAGTTGGCTAAAAAATACTATGATTGCTTGAAGTTAATACAGGAAGAATTAGATTTAGTAGATGATATAACAACTACTAAGATATCAAGATTGCCTGATGTACTAACTTTAGTTGAAAAAGAAGAAAATTTAGAAGAAATATTAAAAGAACTATTGCCTTTGATAGAAAATTCTATTGATTTAATGAATGATATGAGAATAAGAGAAGGGGAAAAGTTAAAAAATGATATTTTAATGAAAATAGATACAATAGAAAAATTTGTAATAGAAATAGAAAAATTAGCAGATGAAATTCCTAAAAATTATAAACAAAAACTTGAAGAGAGATTATCTGAATTATTAACTGATATAGATTTAGATGAATCAAGAATTGCTCAAGAAATTGCAATTTTATCTGATAAAGCAGCTGTTGATGAAGAAATTGTAAGACTTAAAAGTCACTTAAATCAAGTTAGACAAACGTTAGGATTAGAAGAACCAATAGGAAGAAAATTAGATTTTATAATTCAAGAAATGAATAGAGAAGCCAATACTATTGGATCTAAATCAGTAGATATTTGTATGACAAATAAAGTTATAGATATAAAAAATACTATAGAGAAGATAAGAGAGCAAGTACAGAATATAGAATAATAGGAGGAAAAATATGGGAATAAAATTAATAAACATAGGTTTTGGTAATATAGTTTCTGCTAATAGATTAGTTGCTATCGTAAGTCCTGAATCAGCACCAATAAAAAGGATAATTCAAGAAGCAAGAGATAGAGGTATGTTAATAGATGCGACATACGGAAGAAGAACAAGAGCTGTAATAATAACAGATAGTGATCATGTTATATTATCAGCAGTACAACCTGAAACAGTTGCTCATAGACTATCTACTAAAGATGAAGTTGTTGAAGAGGTCGATGAATAATGAATGATAAAAAAAGAGGTCTGTTAATTGTTATATCGGGACCATCAGGTGCAGGAAAAGGTACGATATGCAAAGAGTTACTTGAAAAAAACGATAATTTATTATTATCAGTTTCAGCAACAACTAGATCACCAAGAAATGGTGAAGTAGATGGTGTTAATTATCATTTTTTATCTAAAGAGGATTTTATAACAAGAATAGAAAAGAATGATTTTTTAGAACATGCAGAAGTATATGGAAATTACTATGGAACACCTAAATCAAATGTTGATAAAATGTTAGACAGCGGTAGAGATGTAATTTTAGAAATAGATATACAAGGTGCATTAAAAGTAAAAGAAAATACAGAAGAAGGTGTATTTATATTTATATTACCACCTTCTATGGAAGAATTAAAACAAAGAATTATTAAAAGGGGAAGTGAAACCCCGGAATCTCTTATGAAGAGATTTAAATCTGCCTATAAAGAAATAAATTTTGTTTCTAAATATAATTATGCAGTAGTTAATGATGAAGTTAACGTTGCAGTAGAAAAGTTAGAAGCAGTAATATTAGCTGAAAAATGTAGGGTAGATAGGTTAAAACATAGTATATTAGATTCAAAGGAGGACTTAATACATGAACAACTCTATGATTAATCCATCAATAGTAGACTTATTAACAAAGGTGGGGGACAGATATTCTTTAGTAATTTTAACATCAAAAAGAGCTAGAGAAATAATTGAAGGTGCAGAACCATTAGTTAAAGTAGATTCTCACAAACCACTAACAATTGCAATTAATGAAGTAAATGAAGATGTTGTAAAATATGAAGAATAATTAAAAGGGATTTGAGTATTATGAAAAAGTGTGTGGTATTAGGCGTAAGCGGAGGAATAGCTGTTTATAAAGCTTTAGAAGTAGTAAGCTTACTTAGAAAGCAAGATGTTGAAGTTAGAGTAATAATGACAAAATCAGCTACTGAATTTGTTACTCCACTTTCATTTCAATCACTTAGTCAAAATATGGTTATATATGATATGTTTTCTGAACCAAAAGCATGGGAAATTCAGCATATAAGTTTAGCTGAGAAAGCAGATGTTTTTTTAGTAGCACCAGCAACAGCTAATATAATTGGCAAAGTTGCAAATGGAATAGCTGATGATATGTTATCAACAACTATCATGGCAACTAAAGCAAAAGTAATTTTTGCACCAGCCATGAATACTAATATGTATGAAAATCCAATAGTTCAAGGAAATATAGAAAAACTTAAGAATTTAGGATATGAATTTATAGAACCAGCATGTGGTAGACTTGCTTGTGGAGACATAGGAAAAGGAAAACTTGAAGATCCAAAAGTAATTGTAGATAGAGTGATATCACAATTTACTAAAAAAGATTTAGCTAATAAAAATGTTTTAGTTACAGCAGGTCCCACAATATCACCAATAGATCCAGTTAGATATATAACTAATAGATCAACTGGGAAAATGGGATATGCGATAGCTAAAGAAGCCAGAGATAGAGGTGCTAATGTTACATTGATTTCTGGTCCAACTTCATTAGAAATACCAACAAATATTAATTTTATTAGAGTTTCTACTAATAGTGAAATGAAAGAAGAAATAAACAAGTATTTTGATAATTCTGATGTAGTTGTAAAATCAGCTGCTGTAGCTGATTATAAAGCAAAAGAATATAGTAGTCAGAAGATAAAAAAAGGTGATGGAGATTTAGAATTAGCTTTCACTAGAGATAATGATATTCTTATGGAACTAGGACGCAAAAAGAAAAATCAAATTTTAGTTGGGTTTGCTGCTGAAAGTCAAAATTTAAAAGAAAATGCTAAAAAAAAGCTTATAAGTAAAAATTTGGATTATATAGTTGCAAATGATATAACAAGTGAAGATACTGGTTTTGCTTCTGAAGATAATAGAGTAATTATTTTATCTAATAAAGATGAAGAGATCCCAATAGATAAAACAAGCAAAAATGAGATTGCTAGCAAATTATTTGATATTATTGGAAAGCGCTAAATGCGCTTTCTTCTTATTATACAAGTATATGTTAATAAGGTATATTAAAAAGGGTGAATTTATATGAGCATTTATGCTGAAATAATTATAAATAGTGATGCAAATGAAGTAGATAGACCATTTACATATAAAATATCAGATGAATTCATTGATAAAGTTGGTATTGGATATAGAGTAAAAGTTCCTTTTGGAAAAGGAAATAGAAATGTTGATGGCTTTGTATTTAAAATTTTAACTGAAGAGTTGGAATTTAAATATAGGATTAAATATATTGTAGATGTTTGTGAAGACTATCCTATTTTAACAAAAGCAGATATTGATCTTATTAATTTTTTGAGAAATAAATATCTTTGTAAATATATAGATGGAATAAGACTTTTAATACCTGTTGGAATTATGAAAGGTTTAAAGAATAAAAAAAGACGTGTGATATATACAGACAAACAATTGGAAGATGAAAAATTTAAAAAAGATAATTATATAAAGTTGTATGAATTTATATCACAAAATGAGGGCTTATTTACCAAAAGTGAAATAACAAAAGACAATGGATTTTCAAGTTATTCTTTAAATAAATTAATAGAAGCAGGAATTTTGAAATGTGAAGAGCAAGTGGTTTTTAGATATAATATTAAAAGCTATTCTGAATATTCTTCTAAAACATTAACATTAGAACAACAAAAAGCTTTTGATACCATTGTAAATGGAAATAAAAAAAAATACCTCATAAAGGGAGTAACTGGTTCAGGAAAAACGGAAGTTTATATGCATTTAGTAGCAGATATGTTAAAGCAAAACAAGGGATGTATAATATTGGTGCCAGAAATTGCATTAACGCCTCAAATGATTGAAAGATTTAAAGGAAGATTCGGAAGCAATATCTCTCTTTTTCATAGTAGACTTTCTGAGGGAGAAAGATTTGATGAATGGTTTAGAATAAAAGAAGGTAAATCTAAACTAGTTATAGGCGCTAGAAGTGCTCTTTTTTTACCAATGCAAAATTTGGGGTTAATCATAATAGATGAAGAGCATGAAACAACTTATAAATCAGAACAAAATCCTAAGTATAATACTATTGAAGTTGCAGAATTTATTACTGAAATGCAAGGATGTAAGCTTATATTAGGTTCTGCTACTCCAAGTATTCAAAGTTATTATAAAGCTTTGGAAGGCAAATATAAGCTGATAGAGATGAATAAAAGAGTGAATAAAAAAGATATGCCAAAGTTTGATATAATAGATATGCGAGAAGAATTAAAATCAAATAATTTATCTTTATTTAGTAAGGCTCTCTATAATGAAATTGATAAAAATCTTAAAAATAAAAATCAAACTATTTTGTTTTTAAATAGGAGGGGAATGTCAACTTTTATTTCTTGCAGAAGTTGTGGATATGTTTTTAAATGTCCAGAATGTGATGTTTCAATGACTTATCATAAAAATGGATATTTGATATGTCATTATTGCGGAAGAGCAGAAAGAGAACAAAAAATATGTCCAAAATGTAAAAGTAAATATGTGAAGTATTTTGGTGCAGGTACTGAGAGAGTAGAAACAGAAGTGAAAAAATATTTTCCAAAAGCTAGAGTATTGAGAATGGATGTTGATACTACTAGACATAAAAATTCACATGAATCTATATATAATTCATTTAAAAATGGAGAGGGAGATATTTTAATTGGTACTCAAATGATTGCCAAAGGATTGGATTTTCCAAATGTAACACTGGTTGGAGTATTAGCAGCTGATATTTCTATAAATATTCCAGATTATAGATGTGGAGAAAGAACTTTTCAAATTATAACTCAAGTAGCAGGAAGAGCAGGAAGAGGAGAAAAGGATGGATTAGTAATAGTTCAAACATATACTCCTAATCACTATAGTTTAATACATGCTAAAAATGGTGACTATAAGTCTTTCTTTGAGGAAGAAATTAGATTTAGAAGTCTTATGGATAATCCACCTTTCACAAAGATATTAATAATTAATGGAACTTCTAAATTTCAGGAAAAATTGAAAATATTTATGTATAATTTACAGAAGGAATTGGAAAAGTTAATAATAGGAACGGGACTTACATTGTTAGGTCCAGTGCCTTGCATAATTACCAAGTTAAAGGATAAATATCGATGGCAGATAATAATAAAAGGTAATTTAAGTGATGAATTTAGTAAAAAAGTAAAAGATACACTTTATCTATTAAATAAGAGTGTATATAATGAAATAAGGATTAGTATTGATATAAATCCTAATAATATGACATAGGGGGAATTTTAGATGGCATTAAGAAATATAAGAAAATATGGAGATTCTGTTTTAAGAAAAAAATGTAGAGAAGTTGAAAAAATAGATGAAAGATTAGTAACACTAATTAAAGATATGCTTGAAACAATGTATGATGCAGATGGAGTAGGTCTTGCAGCACCACAAGTTGGAATATTAAAGAGATTATTTATTGTAGATATTGGAGAAGGTCCTTTAGTATTTATAAATCCTGAAATATTAGATACTGATGGAAAACAAGTTGATGAAGAAGGTTGTTTAAGTTTACCAGGTAAAACAGAACCTGTTATGAGACCTAATTATGTTAAAGCTAGAGCTTTAAATGAAAAGGGAGAAGAGTTTGAAATAGAAGCTGAAGAACTTTTAGCAAGAGCTATTTTACATGAATATGATCACTTAAATGGAACTCTATTTATCGACAGAACTACTAAAAAATAGGAGGCCTTAATAAATGAAAATAGTATTTATGGGAACACCAGAATTTGCAGTTCCATCTTTAAAAAAATTAGTAGAAGAACATGAAGTTAAGGCAGTTCTTACTCAACCAGATAAACCAAAAGGAAGAGGAAAAAAGCTTGCATATTCTCAAGTTAAAGAAGAAGCTTTAAAGCATGATATACCTGTGTATCAACCAATAAAATTAAAGGATGATAAAGAAATAATTGAAAAATTAAAAGAAATAAATCCTGATTTTATTATAGTAGTTGCATTTGGTCAAATATTAACTAAAGAAGTATTAGATATACCTAAATATGGTTGTATAAATTTACATGCTTCATTATTGCCTATGTATAGAGGGGCAGCACCATTAAATTGGGTTATAATAAAAGGTGAAAAAAAATCGGGAAATACTACTATGTTGATGGATGTAGGCTTAGATACAGGTGACATGTTATTAAAAGAAGAAGTTGAAATTCATGAAGATATGACAACTGGAGAATTACATGATATTTTAATGATAAGTGGTGGAGAACTTTTACTGAAAACAATAGAAGGATTATGTAATGGAAGTATAAAGCCTGTAAAGCAAGAAGGAGAAACTTTCTATGCTAAAATGCTTGATAAAGAATTAGCACATATAAATTGGAATGAGGATGCTTATGATATTCATAATCTTGTTAGAGGTTTAAATCCTTGGCCTATTGCTTACACTGAATATAAAGGCGAAAGAATGAAATTATATAAAACAAAAGTTTTATATAAAGAAGTTTCTAATAAGCCAGGCACAATAATAGAAGTTAACAAAGATGGTGTTAAGGTTGCATGTGGCAAAAATGTATTAATAATTGAAAAGGTACAATTCCCTAATGGAAAACCACTTACTATAGAGCAGTATATAAATGGTCATAGTATAGATAAGGATATAATATTAGGTGAATAACATATAAAAAGGTATAATTTAGAGAATAGGAGGAAAGCTTATGTTTTATTTTGATCCAACGATGATTATATTAGTTCCTGCAATAATAATAGCTTTTTGGGCACAAACAAAAGTTAATTCAGCTTATAGTAAATATAGTAAAGTAAGTGCTATGAATGGATACACTGGAGAGCAAATTGCAAGAATGATGTTAGATGAAGCAGGACTTTATGATATAAGAATTGAACTAGTAAATACAAAACTAGGAGATCATTATGACCCATCAAATAGAGTTTTAAGATTATCTCCAGAAGTATATAGAGGTCAGACAATATCAGCAGCAGGTATTGCAGCCCATGAAGTGGGTCATGCAATCCAGCATAAAGAAGCTTATAAACCTTTAATAATAAGAAATTCAATAGTTCCTGCTGTAAATATTAGTTCCAATTTTTCATGGATATTGTTTTTTGCAGGAATACTGATGGGATTAAAAAGTTTAGTAACCTTAGGAATAATACTATTTTCTGCGGCGGTAATATTCCAATTAATAACATTACCAGTTGAATTTAATGCTTCAAGTAGAGCGTTAAATATATTAAAATCAAGAAATATTTTATATGGTGATGAAGTAAAAGGCGCAGCAAAGGTTTTAGATGCAGCAGCAATGACTTATGTAGCAGCAGCATTAATGGCAATATCACAATTAATTAGACTTATTGCGATAAGCGATAGAGATTAGGAAAAAAGAGGTAGCGTATGAATTGTAGAAATTTAGCAGTAAAAATATTAAAAAGAGTTATTGATGAAGGAGCATATTCAAATATTATTCTTTCAAATGAACTAAACGAAGCAAATTTAGAAGAAAGAGATAAAGCATTATTAACAGAAATAGTTTATGGTGTTTTAAGAAGAAAGAAAACATTAGATCTTATAATAGCTAATTTTGTAAGAGATATAAAGCTTATGGATCATGAAGTACTAAATATTTTAAGAGTGGCTATATATCAAATGACATTCTTAGATAAGGTACCAACATATGCAGCATGTAATGAAGCTGTTGATGAAGCAAAAAAAATATCTCCAGAAGCAGGAAAACTTGTGAATGGTATTCTTAGAAACTTCTCAAAAGATCCAGATGATATAACAATCAGTGGAAATAAGATTAATGAGTATGCATATAAGTTTTCCTTTGAACCATGGATGATAAGACTTCTAATTAAACAATATGGAGAAGATCTTGCTAAGAAAATAATGGTTGGTTTAAATCAAATTCCACAAACAACTGTTAGAGTTAATGATACTAAGTGCGAGTATGATGAAGTATTTGAAAAATTAGAAGAGATGGAATATTGTGTTGAAGAAGGATTTATGTGTCCAGAAGCTATATTAATAAAAGGTGGAAGTTCAATACAAGAAAATCCATTATTCAAAGATGGTGAAATTACTGTTCAAGATGAAAGTGCTATGTTAGTTGCACCTTTACTTGAATTAGAAAATGATATGAAAGTGTTAGACTTATGTAGTGCTCCAGGAGGAAAAACAACTCATATAGCTGAATTATTACAAAACACAGGCGAAGTTAGAGCATTTGATGTACATGAATCTAAGCTTGGTTTAATAAAAGAAAATTGTGAAAGACTTGATTTAAATAATGTGAAAATTGAATTAGGTGATGCAACAAAACTAAATGCAGAATTAATTTCATATGCTGATAGAGTACTTATAGATGTTCCATGTTCAGGCTTAGGTATAATAAGAAAGAAACCTGAAATAAAATGGAATAAAACAAGAGAAAATTTAAGAGAAATAATTCCTGTTCAAAGAGAAATAATGAATAATGCATGGGAATACTTAAAAAATGGTGGAGTTATGATATATTCAACTTGCACCCTTAATAAAGAAGAAAATGAAGAAAACATAGAATGGTTCTTAAATACTCATAAAGATTGTAAATTAAAAACTATATTCATAGGAAAAGAAGATAACTTAATTTACAATAAAAATGGTACATTAACAATACTTCCAAATGCAAAAATGGATGGATTCTTTGTTGCAAAACTAGAAAAGCAATAATAGTAGGTGAATAAATGAAAAACATATTAGATTATACTCTGGAAGAACTAACATTATGGATGAAAGAAAACAATGAAAGTTCTTTTAGAGCTAAGCAAATTATGTCTTGGATATACAAAAATGTTAGAAACTTTAGTGATATGAGAAATATGCCTAAATCTTTAATAAAAAAGCTTGAAGAAAATTTTGAAATAGTACTGCCAGAAATTGAGCAAATATATAAATCAGAACTTGATGGTACAGAAAAGTTTTTATTTAAGTTTTCTGATGGAAATTTAATAGAGAGTGTTTTAATGAGATATAAGCATGGAAATTCTATATGTATATCTACTCAAGTGGGTTGTAGGATGGGATGTAAATTTTGTGCTTCAACAATAGATGGTAGAATTAGAAATTTAACTACAGGTGAAATATTATCTCAAATATTAGTGGTTCAAAATCATATAGGTGAGAGAATTTCAAATGTTGTCTTAATGGGGAGTGGTGAACCATTAGACAATTATGAGAATGTAATAAAATTTTTAGACGTAGTTTCTGCAGAGTATGGACTAAATATAGGCCAAAGACATATAACATTATCTACTTGTGGTATTGTACCTAAGATATATGAACTTGCAGATAAAGAACTTAGCATAACTCTTGCTATTTCATTACATGCATTTAGTGATGAAAAAAGAAAAGAGATTATGCCAATAGCTAATAAATATAGTATTGATGAAATTTTAAATGCGTGTAAGTATTTTATAAATAAGACTAAAAGAAGAATAACTTTTGAGTATTCGCTAGTTAAGGATATTAATGATTCTAAAGAAGATGCAAGAGCTTTAGGTAAATTGTTAAAGGGAATGCTTTGTCATGTTAACTTAATACCTGTAAATGAAATAAAAGAACGTACATTTAAGAAATCATCTAAAGAAACAATACAAGATTTTGCAAACATATTAAGTAATTTAGGAATAGAAGTAACTGTTAGACGTGAAATGGGAAGCGATATTAATGCAGCTTGTGGACAACTTAGGAGAAGTTATATAAAGACCCAAGAAACAAGGGGGGAATAAAATGGTTGGATTAGTTAGTGATGTAGGATTAAGAAGAGTTTTAAATGAAGATTTTGCAATTTATTTAGAAAAAGATGAGTTTAAACTATATGTTGTTGCAGATGGGATGGGTGGACATAATGCTGGAGAAGTGGCAAGCAAAATGGCTGCTGAACATATTGTAAAATATGTAGAAGAAAATTTTAATTCCGCAGAAAAAGATACTTTAATAGAAGATGCTATTAAAGTATCTAACAAGGTAGTTTTTAAATATTCTAAAAGTAATGAAAGCTTAAATGGAATGGGAACTACTGTAACAGCTTGTTTAATAACTAAAAATTTTATTCACATTGCAAATGTTGGTGATAGTTCATGTTTAGCTATAAAGAACAATGAAATTGTTAAAATAACCAAAGATCATTCATTAGTACAAGAGCTAATTGATTGTGGAAGCATAACGGAAAAAGATGCATTGAATCATCCTAAGAAAAATATAATAACAAGAGCATTAGGAACTAGTGAAAATGTAAAAGTTGATGTTTTTACATTAGAAAATTCTAAATATGATAAATATTTATTATGTTCAGATGGGTTAACAAATGAATTAACAAATTATGAAATATTAAATATAATTAAGGTGGAAAATGATTATATAAGTGCAGCTAACGAATTAGTGAGTTTAGCCAAAGAAAAAGGTGGAAGAGATAACATAACTGTATTGTTGTTTGGAGGAGAGATGTAGTATGAATGGTGTGATACTAGGAAATAGATATGAATTGCTTGAAAAAATAGGCGAAGGTGGCATGTCTGAAGTTTTTAAAGCAAGATGTAATAAATTAAATAGATTTGTAGCAGTTAAAATTCTTAAAAAAGAATTTTGCGATAATGAAGAAATAGTTGAAAAGTTTAAGGGAGAAGCAACAGCTATTGCTAAATTAAATGATAGCAATATAGTAAATATATTAGATGTGGGTACACAAGATGATATAAACTATATTGTTATGGAATTAGTTGATGGAAAAACCTTAAAAGAAATTATTCAAAAGACAGGTAAAATGAATTATGAGTCAGCAATAGTTTCAGCAATTCAAGTAGCGAAAGCTTTAGACTGTGCTCATAGAAATAAAATAATTCATAGAGACGTAAAGCCACAAAATATTTTAGTAGCAGACAATGGAGTAATTAAGGTTACTGATTTTGGAATTGCTAAATCTACAACCTCTTCAACTATTACAAACACTAGCACTATAATGGGATCAGCTCACTATCTTTCTCCAGAACAAGCAAAGGGTGGATTCATTGACTATAGAACAGATTTATACTCACTAGGAGTAGTTATATACGAAATGGTCACAGGAACATTGCCTTTTGAAGCAGATACAGCAGTAACTATTGCATTAAAGCATTTACAGGAACAAGTTGTACCACCTAAAAATATAAACGCTAAAATTCCTGATAGTTTAAATAAGCTTATCTTAAAATGTATGGAAAAAGAACCTAACAAAAGATATCAAACTGCACAAGAAGTCATAAAAGACCTTGAAAAGATAAAAGAAAATCCTAATGCTGTTATAGATAAAGTTTGTGATGATCAACATACTATAATAATGTCAGCTGTTACAGAAGAGATAGCAAAACAATCAGCAATTAAAGCTGTATCAGCAAATGACAATGATTATGATGATTATGATGACGATTATGATGATTATGATGACGAGGATGAGTTTAAGGAAAAGAAATTCAATGGTAAGAAAATCAAAAAGATTTTATTGGGTGTTGGAGGAGGAATATTTCTAATATTATTATGTGTAGGAATATTTACATTATTCTCTTCAGGAGCAGGTAAAGAGGTAGAATTACCTAATATAATTGGAATGACTTTAGATGAAGCTAAATCTAAGCTTGAAGGAATGGAATTAACTTTAGTTGATGCTGGTTCAGAAAAAAGTGATGAACCAGAAGGAACTATTATAAAAAGTGATCCTAAGGCTGGAAGTTCTGTAAAGGCAAAAAGTAAAATTAGGGTAATTTTAAGTTCTGGCCAATCAAAAGTAAAAATGCCAGATTTACGTGAAGAAGATACTGATACTGCAAATAAAATATTACAATCACTTAACTTAAAAATAGATAATATTACTGAGGAGTATAGTGATGATGTGCCGAAAGGACAAATAATAAGTCAAACTCCTTCAAAAAATACAGAAGTAGATACTACAACAAAAATAAGTGTGGTAGTAAGTAAGGGTGCACAAGTTAGACTTTCAACTGTACCTAATGTTATTGGATTAACATTAGATGATGCAAAGAGTAGATTAGATAATGCAAAATTAAAGATTTCTATTGTAGAAAAAGAAACAAATGATGAATCTAAGAATGGAAAAGTATTATCACAATCTATAGAGGGAAGTAAGGTAGAACAATGGACTCCAGTTACTATAACAGTAGGTAAGTATGTAGCGCCTGTAGCACCAACTCCAAATCCAGGGGATAACAATAACAACAATAATGGAAATAATAACAATAATGAAAATAACAATAACAATAACAATCAAATACCTACAAATCCTGGAGACACAGAAACACCTACCAAACCACCTGTTGATGAGGGCGGAGGCAATGTTGATGCAACTGCAAAACATCCAAGTGCAAAAGCGCCAAAGGTAGAATAATTAAGAGACTGTCTTAAAAAGTAATTCAATTTACTTTTTAAGATGGTTTTTTATAGTTTATTTATTTAAAAAATAAGTTGCATTTTTAATATGATTTTGTTTATTATATTAGATAGGAAATTTAATTATGGAGGAATGTATGAAAGGAAAAATAATAAAAGGTATAGCTGGATTTTATTATGTAAAAGTGGAAGAAAATTTAATAGAATGTAAAGCTCGAGGAAAGTTTAGACACAAGGATGTTAAACCGATGGTTGGAGACAATGTAGTAATACAGGTTGAAAATGGTAAGGGCGTTATTGAATCTATAGAAAAAAGAAGTTCTGAATTACTTAGACCAGCTGTAGCTAATATTTCATTAGCTTTTGTGGTATTTGCAATTAAAAGTCCTGATATAAATTTTGATTTATTAAATAAATTTTTAGTGTTATGTGAGTATAATCATATAGAGGCAATTGTTTGTTTAAATAAAGTAGATTTAGTTTCAGAAGAAGAAAGAGAAAATGTTAAAAAAAGAATTAACGATATAGGATATGAAGTTTTGTACATAAATGCAAAAGAAGGATTAGGAACAGATATACTTAAAGAAAAAATTAATGGCAATATAACAGTACTATGCGGCCCGTCTGGAGCAGGTAAATCTACATTGATAAATAAGCTTACAGACAAAGAACATATGCTTACTGGAATTGTAAGTGAGAAAATAGGAAGAGGTAAACATACTACAAGACATAGTGAACTTATAGAAGTTTCAAATGGATATATAGTTGATACTCCTGGATTTTCAACCCTAGAAATAAAAGATCTTATGAATAAAGAAGATCTTAAATATTGTTTTCCAGAATTTGAAGAGCATAATGAAAGTTGCAAATATAGAGGGTGTTTACACAATAAAGAGCCAAAATGTGCTATAAAAGAGGACGTTGAAGATGGTAAAATTAATAAGTATAGATATCAATTTTATATAAAAACATTAGAAGAAATAATAGAGGGGGAAAAAAATAAATGGTAAAAATAGCACCATCAATATTATCAGCAGATTTTTCAAAATTAGGAGAGGAGGTAGAAAGAATAGATAAAGCAGGAGCAGAGTTTATTCATATAGATGTTATGGATGGATCTTTTGTACCTAACATATCATTTGGATTTCCAATCATGAAATCAATAAGAAATAAAACTGACAAAGTTTTTGATGTTCATTTAATGATAGAAAATCCATCAAAATATATAGATGACTTTATAGAAGCAGGAGCTGATTTAATAACTGTTCACTATGAAGCAGATAGACATATAGATAGAACAATTCAATATATTAAATCAAAAGGTAAAAAAGCGGCAATTGCTTTAAATCCAGGTACTCCAACTATGGTTTTAAAAGATTTAATAGCTCAATTAGATATGGTTTTAATAATGTCTGTTAATCCTGGATTTGGAGGACAAAAATTTATACCGTATTCATTAGAAAAAATTAGAGAAGTGAAGGAAATGAGTAAAGATTCAAATTCATCATTATTAATACAAGTAGATGGAGGAGTTGATTCAAGCAATATTAGTGATGTTGTAGAAGCAGGTGCTAATGTAATAGTTGCTGGATCAGCAGTATTTAAAGGAGGAAATATAGAAGAAAACATAAAAGCTTTAAGGAGATAAGTATAAAATGAAAGTAATGATTGTAAGTGGGGGAAATCCACCATCAGAAAGCTTAATAAATCAATATATTAAAAAAGTTGACTTTATAATTGCAGCTGATAAAGGTGGAGAATATCTTCTTAAATATAATATTATTCCTAATTTGCTCATTGGAGATTTTGATTCAATGAGCAAAGAAAGCTTAAATGAATTAAAGAAGGTAGTAAAAGAGGTATTAAAATTCCCACCAGAAAAAGATTATACAGACACAGAGATGGCTTTAATGGAAGCTGTAAAAAAAGGCGGGGAAAAAATCTATTTGTTTGGTGCTACTGGTACTAGAATGGATCATACGTTAGGAAATATAGGTTTACTTTTATCCTATAAGAAAAAAGGAATAGATTTAGAAATAATAGACAATAATAATAAAGTATATTTAGCTAAAAATAAAATGGTTTTAAATGGTGAAAGAGGTGAAAATATTTCTTTTCACGCATTATCTGATGTTGTTAAAAATTTTAAAATTACAGGTGCTAAATATAATATACCAAATGGAAAGAATATAAATTTATTAGATCCAAGGGCAATATGTAATGAATTTTTAGATACATGTATAAATATAGAATATGATAAAGGTGAGGTATTAATATTACATTCTGTTGATTAATAAAGTAATTTTGAAATAAAATATAAAAAATAGGAACGTTTTCTAGTACTCTTGAATACTAATATAGTAATCTAAAATTTTTGTATATTAATTTTCAGGAGGGTTATTAATGAAAATAATAGCAATTAAGTTACCGAAGTTTTTTTCTAGTATAATAAAATTTTTTAGAAAAAAATAATAGAGTGATACATACAACTCTAAAATAAAAGGTAAAAAAATAAAAAATGCAATTCATATCATAATTGCATTTTTTATTTGAACTATATTGCTCTTTGAACCTTACCAGATCTAAGGCATCTTGTACATACACGAACAGTTTTTGGTGTTCCATTAACTAAAGCCTTTATTTTCTTTATGTTAGGAGCCCAAGTTCTCTTTGATTGACGATGTGAATGGCTGAATTGTACACCTGCTACAACGCCTTTATCACAAATTTCGCATCTTCTTGCCACTAGAAAACACCTCCTTATATTCTAAAGATAATTATCTTCAATAGGACAGATTGAATTATAACACAGAATATATTATATATGCAAGCTAATTTTATAAAAGAAAAGATATTATTAAGATTATTATACATATATTTCTTGAATAAAATATCTTTCTAATATAGAATATACAATAAGGAATGTATTTTAGGAGGAATAGCTATGGTTGGATTTTCAAATGAAAATGGTAATATAAATTATTCTGAAGAAGTCTTAGCTAAGATTGTTGGGTTATCAACAATGGAATGTTATGGAGTTGTTGGCATGGTTTCTAAAAATGCTACTGATGGTTTTTGGGAACTTATGCGTGTAGAAAATTTAAGTAAAGGTGTAAAACTAAAACTTATAGAAACAGATAGATTACAAATCGAATTATTTGTTATGGTTGAATATGGAACTAAAATATCGGTTATAGCTAACAACATAATTCAAAAAGTTCGTTATAGCGTTGAAAATTACACAGGATTAAAAGTTTCATCAATAACTGTAAATGTTCAAGCGGTAAGAGTCTAGGAGGTTAAAATTAGATGGAATTTAAAAAAATAAATGGCCATGATTTTTATAACATGGTTGTAAATGCTAGTAATAGATTATTGGAACAAAGTGAATTTGTAAATTCTTTGAATGTATTTCCTGTTCCAGATGGTGACACTGGAACTAATATGTCAATGACATTTAAGGCTGCAGTTAAAGAAATAGAAAATATAAATTCTAATTCAATAGGAGAAATATCTAAAAAATTAGCAAAAGGTGCTTTAATGGGGGCCAGAGGAAATTCTGGAGTAATTTTATCACAAATACTTAGAGGATTTTCTAAAGGCTTAGAAGGAAAAGAAGAAGTTGACGGAACTGAACTTTCAGTAGCGTTCTTTGAGGGTTCTAATGCAGCTTATAAGGCTGTTATGAGACCGACAGAGGGTACAATACTTTCTGTAATAAGAGCAGCGTCAGAATGCGCAGTAGAGTGTGAAACAAAAGATGTAATAACATTATTAGAGGAAGTTAATAAAGCTTCTAAAATAATGCTTGATAAAACTCCTGAGCTATTACCAGCGTTAAAGAAAGCAAAAGTAGTTGATTCAGGTGGTATGGGACTTTATATTATACTTCAAGGTATGCTTGAAGCATTAAAAGAAGGAATACAAGCTGAAATTCAAGAAATAAAGATAAGCTCACCAGAAGCTAAGGTAGGAGCACAATCTACTGAAGATATTGATATTAAATTTGGATACTGTACTGAATTTATTATTCTTGGTGATGCAAAAAAAGCAAAGGAATTTCAAAATATAATAGAACCACTTGGCGATTCTATGATTGTTGTTGGATATGAAGATGTCATTAAAGTTCATATTCATACAAATGATCCAGGTTTAGTCCTATCTCATGCCGTAAAAATAGGAGAATTATCAAAAATTAAAATTGATAATATGAGAGAAGAACATAGAGAGTTATTAACAGAATTACAATCAAATGAAAATATACCAATGGATGAGGTATCAACTGATGAAGCAGATCATAAAAAATATGCATTTATAACAGTTGCTATGGGGGATGGAATCGTAAAAATATTTAAAGATTCAGGTGTTGATTATGTTATTGAAGGTGGTCAAACAATGAACCCATCTACTCAAGACATATTAGATTGTATAGATAAATTAAATGCAGATCATATTTTTGTTATGCCAAATAATAAAAATATAATTATGGCTGCCAATCAAGCAGCAGAAATATCAGATAAGCATATAATTGTAATTCCTACAACAACTATTCCACAAGGAATAGCTTGTATAACTATGTTTAATCCTGAATGTGAAGCAGAAGAAAATGTTGAAGAGTTAAATGATGTTATAAATTCAGTAAAGACAGGATCAATAACTTATGCTGTTAGAGATACTGAAATTGATGGAAAAGAAATAAAACAAGGTAATATATTAGGATTAGTAGAAGGAAAAATTAAAGAAGTAGGGGAAGATAAAATTTACGTTGCTAAACAAGTTCTTAAAGATATGTTAGACGATGATAGCGAACTAATAACTATTTATTATGGAGAAGAAATCGAAGAAGACAAAGTTAATGAATTTGTAGAAGAATTAGAGACTGAATTTGAAGATTTAGATATTCAAGCATATAAAGGAAATCAACCTTTGTACTACTTCTTAATGTCAGTAGAATAATAAAATTTACTAATATTATATAATTGAAAAGCACCTTAATTGGTGCTTTTTTTGGAGGAAAAATTTAATGGATATATATAGTGATATTTCTTCATTGAAGGGTGTAGGTCCTAAATTAACAGAGAAATTAAATAAATGTGGTATATTTAATATTTTAGATCTTTTATTATACTTTCCAAGAGATTATGAATTTGTTAACTCTAATATATTATTGGAAGAAATAAGTGGTGAAGAAAAACAAATTTTAAGATGTAAAGTTATAAGAATAAAAAGTGATATAAAAACCAAAACTGGAAAAATATTAACAACAATAGAATTTGACTATAAAGGATGTAAAGCTTATGGAAAATGGTTTAATCAAAAATATATAAAAAATACCTTTTATATTAACAAAACATATAATTTAATGGGCAAATTTAAAAGAATAGGGAAGACCCTTGAAGTAACTAATCCTACAGTTGTATGTGAAGAAGCATTAGATAATAGCATTTTACCTAAATATCCTCTAAAAGGAGATATAAGTAATAAGATTATAGAAAAGTTAATTAATCTTGTTATTTCTTCAATAAGTATAAAAGAAAATCTTCCTTTAGATATGTTAAATAAATATAATCTTATATCTTTAAATGATGCAATAAGGTCAATTCATTTTCCAGAGAATAAAGATTTATTAGAAAAAGCTATTGTTAGATTAAAATTTCAAGAATTGTTTACTTATTCATTAAAATTATTATTAGTAAAACATAAACTTAATAAGAATAAAGATGGAATATGTTTTGAATGGGATGATGAACTTAAGACATTAAAAGAGAGCATACCGTATTTTTTAACAAATGCTCAAACAAAAGTTGTTAGAGAAATTTTAAGAGATCAAAAATCTCAAAAACCTATGAATAGATTAGTTCAAGGGGATGTTGGGAGTGGAAAGACTATAGTTGCATTAATTTCTATATTTAATGTAATAAAGAATGGATATCAATGTGCTTTTATGGCACCAACAGAAATACTTGCTAATCAGCATTATGAAGAATCTAAAAAATTATTCAAAAATTTTGATATAGATATTGAGATATTAACTGGAAGTACTTCGCTAAAAGAAAAAAGAAGAATAAAAGAAAAAATAAAACAGGAAAATCCAATGTTGCTTATAGGTACTCATACATTATTTCAAGATGATGTTATTTTTAATAAATTAGGACTTATAATAACTGATGAGCAGCATAGATTTGGCGTTGAACAAAGAAGTAAGCTTATTAATAAAGGTAAGAAAGCAGATTGTCTAGTGATGACAGCAACACCTATACCTAGAACTTTGGCTCTTTATTTATATTCAGATTTAGATGTTTCAATAATTGATGAATTACCTCCAGGAAGAAAGAGAATAGATACTAGATTTTATCAAGAAAATAATAGAGGTATTGGATATGAATTGGCTTTGGAAGAAATAAATAAGGGAAGGCAAGTATATATAGTCTGTCCACTTATTGATGAGGATGAAAAAGAAGAATTAAATTCTGTAGAAACGTTATATACTAAGTTGAAAAATGGTATATTTAAAAATATAGAAGTTGAAATACTTCATGGTAAAATGAAGGCAATTGAAAAACAAGATATAATAAGTAGATTTAAAAATAATGAATTTAAAGTATTAATATCTACAACAGTTATAGAGGTAGGGGTTAACGTACCTAATGCATCAGTTATGATTATAGAAAATGCTGAGAGGTTTGGATTAGCACAACTACATCAATTAAGAGGGCGTGTTGGAAGAGGAGAGTATGCATCATATTGCATTTTGATTGCTAAAGCAAAGAGCAATGTAACTAAAAAAAGAATGATGATTATGACAGAATCAAATGATGGATTTTTTATTTCGGAAGAGGATTTGAAACTAAGAGGATCAGGTGAGATGTTTGGTAGAAAACAAAGTGGAGATGCAGGGTTTATTTTAGCAGATCTATATGATGACATTAGTATATTAAAGGCTGCTAAACATGAAGCAATTGATATACTGCATAACAATTATAAAGAAAATATTAAGCTTATAAGTGAAATGAAAAAAAGTTTAGAAAACAATAGTAAATACATTTGTTTTAATTAATTTGAATTATTATATACAAATATGTTAATATACTTAATATATGCCATTAAGGAGGAAGAATTTTGAGAATAATATCAGGAAAAGCAAGAGGACGTAAATTAATACCTCCTGCAAGTATGGAAACAAGGCCAACGTTAGATAGAGTTAAAGAGGCTATGTTTAGCATGATACAAGGATATATACCAGATTCTAATGTTATAGATGTTTTTGCTGGAACAGGAAGCCTTGGACTAGAAGCAGCTAGTAGAGGTGCTAAAGAAGTTTATTTGATAGATAAAAGTTCTGAAACCTTTCCGTTATTAAAAGAAAATATAAAAAATTTAAAATTTGATGATTTTTGTTTTGCTTTGAACATGGATTCATATGAGGCATTAAGAAAGTTATCAAATCAAGGAAAAGTTTTTGACTTGATTTTTATAGATCCACCATATTGTAAAGAAATGATTCCAGAAGCTATTAAAATTATAAAAGAAAATAATATTTTAAATGAAAATGGAATAATTGTAACTAAAATTGATACTATAGAAGAGATTTATGATGGATATGAAGATATAATTTTAACAAGAAGTAGAAAATATGGTAACACTACAGTGTGTTTTTATGCGTATAAGGAGGACTAACTATGAAAGTAGCTGTTTACCCAGGAAGCTTTGATCCTATAACAAATGGTCATTTAGACATAATTGAAAGAGGATCAAAGGTTTTTGATAAACTAATCATAGGCGTTTTGGTTAATGTTGATAAAAAAGGGCTTTTTGAAATTGAAGAAAGAGTTGAGCTTATAAAAAAGGTTACAAAGCATATAAAAAATGTTGAGGTTCTGAGTTTTAATGGATTATTAATAGACTTTTTGAAAGCAAATAATGCTAATGTCATTTTAAAAGGACTTAGAGCGGTATCAGACTTTGAATATGAATTTAAAATGGCACTTATGAATAATAAATTAGATCCTAATATTGAGACAGTATTTATGATGACTTCTGCACAATATTCATACTTAAGTTCATCTTCAGTAAAGCAAGTTGCTAAGTTTGGAGGATGCATTGAAGGACTTGTACCAAAAGAAATTATATCTGATGTTATTAGAAGGAGTAAAATTTAAGGAGTGGTATTATGGAAAAGATGGATGTGAATATAATGGAATTGTTAGAGTATCTGCAAGATTTGGTAGATAATTCACCTAAAGTTCCTATAAGTGGTAAGGTTGTAGTTGATAAAAAAGAAGTTCTTGAAGTGGTAGATCAAATTATAAATTATTTACCCGATCAATTTAAAAAAGCTCAATGGGTTATGAATGAAAGAGAAAGAATACTTGGAGAAGCTAAAAAAGAATACGATACAGTGAAAAAAGAAACTATGATGATTATGAGACAAAATGTTGAGAGTCATGATATAGTGAAAGAAGCTAAGCTAAGAGCACAAGAAATTATAGCTTCAGCACAAAGAGATGCTAAAGCTATAAGATTAGGTTCTAGGGATTATTCAGATGAAATTTTATCACAACTTGATAGAGAGCTAGAAGCTAAAAAAGAAGCTTTAATTAAGGGTCTTCAAAATAGTTTTGAAATAGTAGCTAAAGATATAGATAATAATTTAAGTACTGCCTGTCTAACCATAAGAGAAAATATAAAAGAGTTAAGAGGAATGAAAAAATAATTTATATATTATTTTAAGTATTATTGTTAAAATTAAAAGTAAAAACATTGGTAATAAATACATAAAGGAATTTATAGTACAAGCTGTTGGGAAATTAGATGTAACAATGCTTGTAGGTATAATTTTTACTAATGAATATGTTATTACGAAACTGAATATTCCTTGAACTAGCTTTAAAGATATATATTTAAAATAGGAAATGTTAAAGTCATTCATAAATGAACTTATTTGTGCTATTACGGATAAACCAGAAAAAGAACACAAAAAACTTATAATTCCTAATTTTAATGAAAGTGAAATATTTAAGTTTGAAATTAAATTACAACCATTTGTCATTTCTATACTTCCTAAGAATATAGAGAACAAGGTACCACTTTGTATATGAAATAAATTTTCTAAAAAATCAAATATATTATTTATATAAGCACTATTTTTTATAAGAGATATTATTACGGAAAATATAACGATGAATCCACAAATTGATAATATTGTGTTTACACCATTTCCAACAGCATTTTTTATTGCTTGACCAAAATTTAATTTTTTTTCATTTATAGAACTTTTAGAAATCGGTTTTCTTAAGGTTCTATTTTTTTTTGTAATTATACCAATAAATATAACAGAAAGATAATTAGCTATAAGTAGTATATAGCCTAATGTAGTATTGTTTAAAAGAGCTGTTCCTACAGAGCCAATTAAAAATAAAGGCCCTACATTTGAAGCTATATTTAAAAGTCTTTGACATTCTTTATCATCTATACTTCCTAGAGACCATAAATCAATGGAGTATTTTGCTCCTAAAGGATATCCACATAAAAAACTAGCTACTATAGGAAATGAACAGTTTTTAGATAAGCCTAGAGGCTTACAAATTAATGGACCTAATATCTTAGAATACAGTGAAATTCCATCATAAGATATTAATAAATTACAAATAACCAAAAAAGGAAATGTTACAGGTAAAACAGCGCTGTACCATAATTTACATCCGTCAATAGCTGCAATTGTACACTGCTTTATATTTAATATAAATAATACTATAAATATAGAACATATTATACAAAATAAAATATTACTTTTTATATTTAATGATTTTATTAAAATGATAGTTAGTAATATTATTAATAACCATAAGAAAACAATAGTATAACTCATTAAATCACTCCAATTTTAAAGATTTATAAGAGCGTAAAAATATACTCTCGTAAATCTTAGAATAGAAATAAAGTTGTATATTATATTTATTTATATTCTTATGATTATGTTAAATGTATTTATAATATGATTGGGCTAGTTAAATAATCTTGCATAGGATTTATTTTAGGATTTAAAATAGAATAAGCTTTTGTTCCAAGAAGATCTATTTCTAAACATTCATTAATATTATTTTTTTGAATTTTAGTTATTAAATTAATAGTACTATTCTTTTTTATATTCTTTAAAAGTTCTTTTCCTTTTGAATTGAAACCTAGAACCCTACAATAAGGACAAGGTTCTTTGGATAATTTTAATAAATCATATTTTTCAAGACCTATAAAAAACTGAGTTAAGATTCTATTTAATCTAGTATAGGTATATCTTTTACTTTTAGAGTTTAGTATTAATTCATCTAAAGAATTTGATTTTAGCACTTCTTTTAATATCTTATTATCTAATCCTTCTGATATATCAGGGAGATTTTTTAGTAAACTACCGTCAGTTATAAGTTTATATTTAACATATTTAAATATATCTTCTTCAAATATAAAAGGATAATTTTCGAAGGATAATTTATTCAATATATTGTAACTTTCTTGGGGTAAAAAGTCTTTTAAATGTTCTAAATTTTTATTTTTCAAATGATTTCTTATAGATGTTGCTGAAGAAAAAGTAGTATTTAGGGAGTTATCATTATATTTTGAACCTTCTCTTTTTAAAGTTAAAGGTATTATTTTACTATTTAGTAAATTTAAAGCTTTAATATATTCTATAGCTAAAATATTATTTGAATTTGAAATACAGTCCAGAATATGGTTGGATTTAAAAAAATCGCTTAATGCATTAGCTCTACTTAGGTGAAATGGAAGACCTAAATCTAAATAATTTTTTAACACAATTTTGTAATTTTCAGGCTCTTTTACTAATACATCTGTTATATCTTCGAGAATTTTTGTGCTACCTTCTTCACTTCCAAAATATAAATTATCTACAATGTTTAAAGAGTTAAGCAAAGAAACTGATCCAAAAGCAAAATGTTCTGCAGAAGATAAAGAATATACTAAAGGCAATTCTATTACTAAATCAACTCCATTTTTAAGAGCTATTTCAGTACGAGTCCATTTGTCTACCATAGCTGGGATACCACGTTGCATAAAATTTCCGCTCATAACACAAACTATACTATCGGCATTAGCATTTATTTTAGCTTGACTTAAATGATATTGATGTCCTTTGTGAAATGGATTATATTCAGCAATTATTCCTGTCACCATAATAATAAAAACACTCCTTATAAATGAATTTGTTATGTTATTATAACACAATTGAATCCATAAGAATTGTTTGTTAAACAATTATCAATATTGCAAAAAAAATATACTAAAAAATACAAATTAATAATATTAATATAAAAATATGAGTAAAAGATAAAAAAGTGTTATCAGATTATTCAGATTATTGCAAATCTAAAGACTTCTATTTTATTGATAAAATTGGTTGAAAAGATCATATGTATAGGAGTATATTATAAAATATAGGAAGTCAATTGAAGGGAGAATCACTTATGCAACTTATGGAAAAAATGTGGCTTAGAGCCAAATCTGATAAAAAGAAAATAGTATTACCAGAAGGAAATGAAGAAAGAAATATAACTGCTGCCAGAAAAATAGTAGATAATGGATTAGCACATCCAATTTTAATTGGGAATAGAGAAGAAGTGTTAAAAAAAGCAGATGAAATAAATATAAACCTAGAAAATGTAGAAATAATAGATCCTAATGATTCGGACAAACTAGAAAATTATACAAAAAATTTCTATGAACTTAGAAAAAATAAAGGAATGACTATGGTCAAGGCAGAAAAGATAGTAAGAGACCCTCTTTATTTTGCAACTATGATGGTAAAATTAGATGATGCAGATGGAATGGTTTCAGGAGCAATTCATACTACAGGAGATTTATTAAGACCAGGATTACAAATTATAAAGACAATGCCAGGAGTGTCAATAGTATCGAGTTTCTTTATTATGAATGTACCAGGCAAAGAATTTGGTACTGATGGAACTTTAATATTTGCAGACTGTGCAGTTAATCCTAATCCAAATGAAGATGAATTAGCAGCTATAGCTATTGCAACAGCAGAAACAGCAAAGAAGCTTTGTAAAATGGAACCAAGAGTAGCTATGCTATCATTTTCAACAATGGGAAGTGCTGATAATGAACTTGTAGATAAAGTAAGAAATGCTACTGCTAAAGCCAATGCCTTAAGACCAGATCTAATGATAGATGGAGAATTACAATTAGATGCTGCTATAATTGAAAAAGTAGCTGCTCAAAAAGCTCCAAATAGCAAAGTTGCAGGAAAAGCAAATGTGTTAGTTTTCCCAGATTTACAAGCAGGAAACATAGGATATAAATTAGTACAAAGATTTGCCAATGCAGATGCAATTGGACCTGTTTGTCAAGGATTTGCAAAGCCAATAAATGATTTATCAAGAGGGTGTAGTGCTGATGATATAGTTAATGTTGTAGCGTTAACAGCAGTTCAAGCACAAGAAGTTTAATTAGCTGAAAGAGGAGAGGAAAAAATGAAAGTATTAGTAATTAATTGTGGAAGTTCATCTTTAAAATATCAACTAATTGATATGACAACAGAAGACGCTTTAGCAGAAGGACTTGTAGAAAGAATTGGAATTAATGGATCAATCTTAACTCAAAAAGTTAAAGGTAGAGAAAAGTATATAGTAGAACAACCTTTAAAAGATCACCAAGATGCAATTGAATTAGTATTAAAGAGTTTAATTGATGAAAATCATGGTGTTATAAAATCAATGGATGAAATAAGTGCAGTTGGTCATAGAGTAGTTCATGGTGGAGAAAAGTATTCAAAATCAGTATTGGTAAATGATGAAGTTATGAAAAACATTGAAGAATGTATTAAATTAGCACCACTTCATAATCCACCAAATATAATAGGAATAAAGGCTTGTGAAGAACTTATGCCAAATACTCCTATGGTATGTGTATTTGATACTGCATTCCATCAAACTATGCCAGAAAAAGCATATATGTATCCATTACCATATGAATATTATACTGAAGATCATATAAGAAAATATGGTTTCCATGGAACATCTCACAAGTATGTAGCTAATAAAGTTGCAGAATTTATGAAAAAAGATGCAAGTGAATTAAAAACAGTAACTTGTCATTTAGGAAATGGAGTTAGTATTACAGCAGTAGATGGTGGAAAATCAATTGATACTACAATGGGATTTACTCCACTTGCAGGTACAATAATGGGTTCAAGATGTGGAGATATAGATCCAGCAATAGTTACGTATTTAATTAAAGAAAAAGGTTACTCAGCTGATGAAGTAAATGATATATTAAATAAAAAATCAGGTATATTAGGAGTTTCAGGAGTAGGAACTGATTTTAGAGATATAAGAAGTGCTATAGGAGATAATAACAAAAGAGCAATTCTTGCAACAGATATTTTTGGATATCAAATAAAGAAACAAATAGGCGCATATGCAGCTATAATGGGTGGAATTGATACAATAGTATTTACAGCAGGGATAGGAGAACATGCTCCAGAAGTTAGAATAAGAGCGTTAAAGGGTCTTGAATTTATAGGAATAGAACTTGACGAAGAAAAGAATAACAGCCATGATATAGGTGAAGGTATTGTAATTTCAAAGGAAAGTTCTAAAGTAAAAGTTTATGTTATTCCTACTAATGAGGAATTGATGATAGCAAAAGAAACTTTAGCATTAGTGTAAAAGCAATTTAATAATAAATTTCTTGACTTTTATCGACACACTTTATATAATAAATTGTGTTTGCTTAACAAATATAATATGTTTAAGGAGTGAGAAAGGACTTATTGTAAATAAATGAGTTCTACTGATTATGAAAGTACGAGTTTCAGATCTTATTTCAAGAAAAGAAAGAAGTAAAAAAATTGACTACAAATTTGAAATACCTAAATTTGAATTTGAAGGAGATGTAATCACTCCGGTAAGTAAGTGCGAAGTATCAGGAGTAATAACATCTGATAAAGATATTGTAATAATGAAAGCTAAAGTAAAAGTTACTTTAGAAATGAATTGTGCAAGATGTTTAGATACCTTTATCTATCCAATAGATATTGATATAGAAGAGAGGTTTGCCAATAATAATGATCTTCAAGAAGAAGAGGTTGTTATTGTGCTTGATGACATTTTAGACATCAGTCAAATAGCTGAATGCAATATAATATCAAGTTTACCAATTCAAAGACTTTGCAAGAATGATTGCAAAGGATTTTGTCAAGAATGTGGTTCAAACCTTAATAAGCAGCCATGCTCTTGCAATAAACAAGATGTAGATATTAGATTTGATGTTCTAAAAGGTTTTTTTGACAATAAGGAGGTGTAGTTATGGGAAATCCTGCAAGAAAGTGTTGTAGCGCAAGAAGAGATTCAAGAAGAGCTCAAACATTTAAAGCTAGCTTACCTGGCATAGTTGAGTGTCCTCAATGTCATGAAATGAAGCTTGCTCATAGAGTATGTAAAAACTGTGGATTCTACAAGAATAGAGAAGTTGTATCTTCAGAAAAATAAAAGAAAGTCTTTAGACTTTCTTTTATTTTTATATTAGAATATTATTAAGTAAAATATTTTGATATATGAATGTAATTTAATTAAAAATGCTTTAGATTAATTAAATTTATTATGATTAATATTTTTAATTAATCTATTTTTTTATAATTTAACAGAAAAAGAGGGGGTATGTTTATGAAAATAGCTATTGATGGCATGGGTGGAGATAATGCACCTAGCGCAGTTGTGGAAGGTATAGTATCGGCATTAAAAGAATATAGTGAAATGACTTTTTATATTACAGGTCCAGAAGATAAAATATCATTAGAACTTTCAAAATACGACTATCCAAAAGATAAAATTGTTATAATAGATGCGAAGGAAGTAATATCAACAAATGAACATCCAGTTATGGCATTGAGAAGAAAAAAGGATTCTAGTATTGTTAAAGCTTTAAATTTAGTTAAAGATGGAACTTGTGATGGTATAATTTCAGCAGGAAGTACTGGGGCCTTTTTAGCTGGGTGTACATTGATTGTAGGAAGGATTAAAGGCGTAGAACGTCCATCATTAGGTCCTATAATGCCTGGCAGAAGAGGAAACTTTATGATTGTTGATGCAGGTGCTAATGTAGATAGTAAACCTGAATACTTAGTTCAATTTGGTAAAATGGGAAGTATATATTATAAAAATGTATTTAATGTTGATAATCCAAGTGTAGGATTATTAAATATTGGATCAGAAGAAGAAAAAGGAAATGATCTTACAAAAGCAACTTATAAGTTATTAAAAGAAGAAAATTCTATAAATTTTGTAGGCAATATAGAACCAAGATATATTCCAACTGGAGATACTAATATTATAGTAAGTGATGGTTTTGCAGGAAATACAGCTTTAAAAATGTATGAAGGATCAGCTACTAATATTTTAGGTATGATAAAAGATGAAGTATTAAAAGCTGATTTAAAAAGTAAAATAGGTGTAGTATTGCTAAAACCTTTCTTAAAGAAAATTATGAAGAAATTTGACTACAAGGAATACGGTGGAGCACCTTTTTTAGGAGTAAACGGTATTTGTATAAAAGCACATGGTAGCTCTGATGGGAAGGCTTTTAAAAATGCAATTAGACAAACAAAGATTTTTTATGAAAATAATGTTTTAGATGAGATAAAAAAAGAGTTTGAAAATAAAAATTAAATCTTATTTATAAAGTTATTTAAATTAATATTGACTATGGAAAAAATATATACTATTATCTAACTGTAGAGTTTGGGAGGTGAAATAAATGTTTGAAAAAATTCAAAATATTGTAGCAGATAAATTAAGTATTGATTTAGGAAGTATTACTATGGAATCATCATTTATTGAAGATTTAAATGCGGATTCATTAGATATAGTGGAACTTATAATGGCCTTAGAAGATGAATTAGATATGGAAATACCAGATGAAGATGTTGAAAACTTTAAGACAGTTGGCGACGTTGTTAATTACGTAAAAGCTCATTACGATGAATAACATAATCCCGCAAGTTAGCGGGATTTTCTTTATAACTAGTTTATTCTTGAATTTGTTATGTTTTTATTAAATTTTATTTTTAGCAAGTTGAAGAATAAACTTCAAGGAGTGGATATAAATGAATAGATATAAATTTAATGATATAGAAAACCGCTTAGGAGTTTATTTTAATAATCCTTCATTAATTAAGACTGCATTAACACATAGTTCATTTGGTAATCAATTCAAAGATGCTAAATATAATGAGAGATTAGAATTTTTAGGAGATTCTGTATTACAGCTTTGTATTACAGAGTATCTTTTTAATAAATTTAAAGATAAATCAGAAGGTGAATTAACTAAAATTAGAAGTTTAATAGTTTGCGAAAATTCACTTTACGAAATAGCAAAGAAGTTAAGTCTTGGAGAATATATAAGAATGAGTAAGGGTGAAGAACTTACTGGTGGAAGAGAAAGAATGTCTATACAAGCAGATGCTGTTGAAGCAGTAATTGCAGCAGTATATTTAGACAAGGGAATAGGTTTTGTAAATGACTTTATATTACTTCATTTTGAAGAAATAATAAATAAAGCAATAAATAATGAAATAGTATTAGATTTTAAAACTAAATTACAAGAGTTGTTGCAAAAGGATGGAGAAATTTTAATTCAATATGATTTAGTAAAGTATGAAGGTCCGCCTCATAGAAGAAAATTTTTCACTAATGTAATTATAAATGAAAAGGTTATGGGGATAGGAGAAGGATATAGCAAAAAAGAAGCTGAACAAAATGCAGCAAGAGAAGCTTTAAAGAGGTTAGAAAAAAAGTATGAGTAAAAATTATTATATTATCCCTATATTTGTACCGCAGGAAGGATGTCCACATAAATGTGTATTTTGTAATCAAGACAGAATAACAGGACTTAAAGATATAGTAACTACTGATATAGTAATAAAAACAATAGATGACTATTTAGAAACAATAACAAATAAAGATGCTATTATAGAAGTTTCATTCTTTGGTGGCACCTTTACAGCAGTAAAAGAAGAAAAGCAAAGAGCTTTTTTAGAAATAGCCAAAGGTTATAAAGATAAAGGCTTAATTGATAAAATAAGACTTTCTACAAGACCTGATGCAATTGATGACTATATACTTACTTATTTAAAGGAATACAAAGTTGATATAATAGAACTTGGGGTACAATCTTTAGATGATGAAATATTAAAAAAATCAGGTAGAGGTCATTATGTTTCAGATGTAGAAAAAGCATCATCTCTAATAAAACAATATGGTTTTGTTTTAGGGCATCAAATAATGCCAGGGTTACCAGGTGATACTTTTGAAAAAGATATTTTAACAACAAAGTTATCTATAAAAATGAAACCAGATATTTGTAGAATATATCCTGCATTAGTAATAAAAGATACACCTATGGAAAAAATGTATAAATTAGGTTCATATATACCATATACTTTAGACGAAGCAGTTGATATAAGTAAATCTATGTATCAATTGTATACTAAAAATAATATTCAAGTAATTAGAATAGGACTACAACCAACTGAAAGCATAAATGAAGGCGCAGATATAGTAAGTGGCCCGTTCCATCCAGCTTTTAGAGAACTAGTTGAGAGCAGCTTAATAGCAAACTTAATTAATTCTAATGTGAAAGATAAAGAAAGAGTTGAATTAAGAATAAATCCTAGAGATATAAGTAAACTATATGCTAATAAGAAAAAATATTTCAATAGCATAAAAAACAAGAATATTATAGTTAAGCAAGATTTTGAAGTTTCAAGAGGAAATTTAAAATTAATAACTAAAGAAGAAAATATTAACATTGCATATTAGCGAGGGGAAACTCTCGCTTTTTATTCTGTGAGCCTTTTATGAGAAATGATGAAATTTCTTAATTTTAAAAAGTTTATAATATATAAGAACAAAAAGCCTTTTAGTTGATATTTATTTAAAATTTTATTACGTTGATATTTACGTGTCTTTAAGATAAAATTATTACAAATAAGGAGTGTTGTTTATGAAGAAGAAAACTAGAGAAAAGCTAAAAATTTTTATGGCTATTTTTATTATTTTAATTTTTATTATAGGATTATTACCAGCAGTATTTTTATAAGGAGTGGTGTACTTGTTTTTAAAATCCCTAGATATAAGAGGATTTAAGTCCTTTGCAGATAAGACAGAATTAAAATTCAACGATGGAGTAACTGCAGTAGTAGGCCCAAATGGTAGTGGGAAAAGTAACATTTCTGATGCTGTTAGATGGGTTTTAGGCGAACAAAGCGTTAAAACTCTTAGGGGCGGAAAAATGGAGGATGTAATCTTTGCAGGAACTCAATATAGAAAGCCTGTAGGATTAGCTCAAGTGTCTTTAACTTTAGATAATAGTGATGAAAAATTGTCAACAGAGTATAATGAGGTCACTGTGTCAAGGAGAATATTTAGATCTGGGGAATCTGAGTATTTAATAAATAACAAAAAATGTAGGCTTAAAGATGTGATAAATCTTTTCATGGATACAGGCATAGGTAAAGAAGGATACTCATTAATAGGACAAGGAAAGATAGAATCTATATTAAGTGGAAGACCAGAAGAGAGAAGAGCACTTTTAGAAGAAGCAGCAGGTATAGTTAAATTTAAAAGTAGAAAAGAAGAGGCAGAAAAAAAGTTAGCTAATACAGATAGTAATTTGGTTAGAATACGAGACATAATATCTACATATAGTGATCGTATAGAACCATTGAGAATAGATAGAGAAAAGGCTTTGAAATTTAATTTAATTTCTGAAGATTTAAGGAAGAACGAAGTTTCATTATTAGTTAAGTATATAAAAATAAAAGAAGAAGAGTTAAAAGAATTTGATAATGAATTAGAAAATAAGACTACGTTTATTAATGAAAAAAAAAGAGAATTAAATTCACTTAAAGAAGAATTGAAATTTTTAGAAGAGAATATTAATTTATTAGAAAAAGAAACAGAACAAGATAAAACTGCTTATTATAAATTAAAAGAATTAATTAGTGAAAATTCTAAGGATATAGAGTTAAATAAGGAAAGAATTAAAAATTTGAAAGAAAAAATTTCAAAGAACGATGAAGAAATAGAAATTGTAATATTAAAGATTAAAGAATTAGAAGAAGCTAAAACTAATTTAAATAGTTATTTGGAAAATTATTTGAAAGATCAAAAGGAAAAAAATGAAGCTATTATTAGTCTAGAAAAAATAAAATTAACTCTTTCAAAAAAACAAGATGATATGGAAAAAGAGCTTTCTAAACTTAAAGAAGATGAATTTGAATTATTAAGAAGTAATTCTGAAACAAAGAACTCTATAACTTTAATAAATAAAGAAATTTTATTAAAAGAAGAGAAAAAATCTGAATTAGAAAAATCATATGAATTTATAAAGCATAACGTAGCTATAAATGGAGTTACTTATCAAAACTTATTAAATAAGATAATTAATGATAAAAAAGAGATAGGTTCATTAGAAGAAGAAATAAGTAAAGATAAAAGTTCTATGACTTCATTGATGACTAAATTAACTAATAAGCAAAAAGAATTAACTAATTTAAATAATTTGGTAACTAAGTTAGAGGCTAATAAAAACATATTAGAAAATTTAGAAAAACAATATGAGGGTTATAATAAATCTGTTAAGTATTTAATGGAAGCTATTAATAAAGGATTAATTAATAGTGTTAAAAATACTAAAATTCTTGGTGAAGTTTTTAAAGTTGATAAGAAATACGAGATAGCAATAGAGATATCGTTAGGTTCAATAATTTCTAATATTATTACTGAAAATGAAGAAAATGCTAAAAAATTAATAAAATATTTAAAAGAACATCATTTAGGTAGAGCAACATTTTTACCTTTAAATATAATAAAAGGTAAAAAGCTGATTTTAGATAATAGTATTACTAAAATTGAAGGATATCTTGGTATTGCTAGTGAAATTGTTTCTTATGAATCAACATATACAAATATATTGGATCATGTACTAGGTAGAACAATAATAGCAAAAGATATGAATTCAGCATTGCAGATAGCTAAAAAGGGGAATTACAGGTATAAAATAGTTACATTAGAGGGAGAAGTTATAAGCCCTGGAGGTGCACTTACTGGAGGAAGTATATATACTAAACACAGCAATGTATTAGGAAGAAAAAGGGAAATTGAAGAGATATTATTAAAAATTGATACAACTAAAAAAAGTTGTGTTATTGTAGAAAAAGAAATTTTAAAAGTAAGAGAAGACGTAAAAAAATTAGATGAGGAAATATTAAATAAAAGAGATGAGGTTCACTATAAAAATATTGAAATAACTAAAAAACAAGGTGAAGCTGAGAGATTAAAAAATGATACTAATAAATTTAAAGATAATCTAGAGATAACTAAAAACGAATTCCAAAGAGTTGAAAAAGATATAGATAAATTAAATTCTGATCTTGAAAACAAAAAGTCTGAAATTAAAGTTATCGAAGATAAAAATACATTCAATAAAGATAGATATTTAAAATTAGAAAAATCTATTAAAGAAAAGAATAACGAGATAGATGAGAATACAAATAAGATTACGGAAATAAAAATTAATAAGGCAACATTAGATGAAACTATTCAAAATGAAAAAAATCAATTTATTAGATTAGAAAAAGAATTAAATGAATTAAGAGTGAAAGAAAAAGCGCTTTTAATTGAAAATAATAATAGTAATGAAAATCTTATAAATTTAGAAAATGATATAAAAAGTAAATTGACTGCTACTAATGAAAATAATGTTAAAATAGAGGCGCTAGAAAAACAGTTAAAATATAAGGAATTAGAAAAAGAAAAATTAAAAGAAAGTTCTTTAAAACAAGATAACTTAATAACTAATATGTTTGAGATGATAAATTTAAAGGAACGAGATATAAATAAACAAGAAGTTATTAAAGCTAAAAAAGAGATTGAAAAAGATAATTATTATAAAAAATTAAATGAAGAATTAGAATTGACATATGTAGAAGCTTTAGATATAGCAGAAGAAATTGAAAATGAAGAAGAAATTAAAGAATTAACTAAGAAATTAAAGATGCAAATAACAGCTCTTGGGACAGTAAATTTAGCATCTATTCAAGAATATGAAGAAGTTAAAGAAAAATTTGATTTTATGTCTTCGCAAGAAAAAGATTTAGAATGTGCTAAAGAAGAATTAAATTCTGTAATTCACGAAATGACTATTAAAATAAAAGATTTATTTAAAGAAAATTTTAAAATGTTAAATATAACTTTTAATGAAACTTTTAGAGAGTTATTTAAGGGTGGTAGTGCTGAATTAATTTTGTGTGATGGTGATGAATTAACTGCGAACATTGATATAAATGTTGAACCACCAGGTAAAAAGCTTCAAAACATAAACTTGCTATCAGGAGGAGAAAAAGTTTTATCTGCTATAGCATTACTATTCTCAATATTAAAGATGAAGCCAACACCATTTTGTATATTAGATGAAATAGAAGCTGCATTAGATGATGCAAATGTATATAGATATGCAGAATTCTTAACTAAATTTTCTAAAAATACTCAATTCATAGTTATAACTCATAGAAAGGGTACCATGGAAGTAAGTGATGTAATTTATGGTGTTACTATGGAGGAAAAAGGTGTATCTAAAGTTGTATCAGTAGATTTAACTGCCAGCTAAGGTTGCTTAATAAAAGATAGTGTTTTTGCTTAAAAGAATGTTTTTATATAAAACTTTAAACTTATTATTTATAAATTCAAATCATTATTATATACTTAAGAAGTGATTAATTTATAATTATAAGGGTGGAAATATTACAGATGTTATTAGATAATAGAAATATATAAACTTAAAATTTTAGGAGGAATTAAATTTGTTTGGAAATTTATTTAATAAACTAAAAGATGGATTAACTAAGACAAGAGATGGACTAACTGATAAAATAAATGAAGCTTTAAAAATAGCTATAACAATAGATGAAGATTTATATGAGGAATTAGAAGAAATATTAATAACATCTGATATAGGTATGGATACTACAATGGATATTATTGAGAGATTAAGAAAAAAAATTCGTAAAGAAAAGATTAATGATCCTCAAGAAGTGAAACCTGCATTAAAAGAAGTCATAAAGGAAATATTATTAGAAGGCAATTATGAAGATAATGATGATGAAAAGAAAGTAATGCTTGTAATTGGAGTTAATGGAGTTGGAAAAACTACATCTATTGGTAAGCTTGCGGCAAAAAATAAGAGAGATGGCAAAAAAGTATTACTTATTGCTGCAGATACATTTAGAGCAGCAGCAATAGATCAATTAGAAGTGTGGAGTAGAAGAGCAGAGGTTGATTTGATAAAACATCAAGAAGGATCAGATCCCGCAGCGGTTGTATTTGATGCTATAGAAGCATCTAAGGCAAGAAATACTGACTTATTAATATGTGATACAGCAGGAAGACTTCATAATAAGAAAAATTTAATGAATGAATTAGAAAAAATTAATAGAATTATTGACAGAGAGTTAGATGGAGTTAAAAAAGAAACTTTATTAGTATTAGATGCTACAACAGGTCAAAATGCAGTAATACAAGCAAAGCAATTTATGGAGGTATGTCCTATTGATGGAATAATCCTAACTAAATTAGATGGTACTGCAAAGGGGGGCGTTGTAATTTCAATAAAACAAAGTTTAAATATACCTGTTAGATATATAGGTGTTGGAGAAGGTATTGATGATCTTCAAGAATTTGATGCTGAAAGTTTTGCAGAGGCAATAATTTAATAATAAAATAAAAAAAATATGACTGTTAAGTAAAAATACTTGACAGCTATATAAAATCCTGTTAAAATCTCTTTTGTGGGTAAGGTGATCTTATGGAAGACCGAGTTGAAATTTCAATGTTAATGGATTTATACAGTTCATTATTAACAGAGAAACAACGTAGCGTTATGGCATTATATTATGATGATGATTTGTCATTAGCTGAAATAGCAGAATTAAACAAAACAAGTCGTCAAGCAATTCATGATTTAATAAAAAGATGCGATAAACAGCTTCTATCATATGAAAGTAAGCTTAACTTACTTCAAAAGAGTATGAGAAGAGAAAAATATATTATGAATTTTTTAGAAGAACTAAAAGAGAAGTATTCTGTTAGTGATAAAGATTACTTAATGTTTAAAGAAAAACTAGAAAATTTATAGGGAGGTAATTAAACATGGCTTTTGAAGGTTTAGGCGAAAAATTACAGGAGACTTTCAGAAAGTTAAAAGGTAAAGGAAAGTTAACTGAAAAAGATATAAAGGAAGCCATGAGAGAAGTAAAGCTTGCCTTATTAGAAGCAGATGTTAACTATAAAGTTGTTAAAGGATTTATCTCAACTGTTAGTTCAAAATGTGTTGGGAATGAAGTTCTTGAAAGCTTAACGCCAGGACAACAAGTTATAAAAATAGTTAACGAAGAACTTACTAATCTTATGGGTGGAAGTGAGAGTAAAATAAATTACTCTAGCTCAGGAACAACAGTAATTATGTTAGTAGGTCTGCAAGGAGCCGGTAAAACTACAATGTGTGGTAAACTTGCACTTGAACTTAGGAAAAACAATAAGAAACCATTATTAGTTGCATGTGATGTTTACAGACCAGCAGCTATAAAACAATTAGAGATTGTTGGAAAGCAAATTGAAATTCCGGTATTTTCAATGGGGGATAAAGTTAATCCTGTTGATATTGCAAAGGCTGGAATAGCTCATGGAAAAGATAATGGGAATAATATTATAATAATAGATACAGCAGGAAGACTTCATATTGATGAAGCTTTAATGCAAGAACTTCAAGATATAAAAGAAAATGTTAATCCATCTGAAATACTTTTAGTTGTTGACTCAATGACAGGTCAAGATGCAGTAAATGTTGCAGAAAGTTTTAATAAGGACTTAGATGTAACAGGTGTAATACTTACCAAACTAGATGGTGATACAAGAGGTGGAGCAGCTCTTTCAATAAGAAGCATCACTGAAAAGCCAATAAAGTATATAGGTACTGGCGAAAAACTAAGTGATTTTGAAGTATTCCATCCTGATAGAATGTCATCAAGAATTCTTGGTATGGGAGATGTATTGTCTCTTATAGAAAAAGCTCAATCAGCTATTGATGAAAAAGAAGCAGCTGATTTAGGTAAAAGAATGTTAAATCAAGAATTTAATTTTAATGATTATTTAACAGCTATAGAGCAAATGAAAAAACTTGGACCTCTAAATAAAATTTTAGAAATGATTCCAGGAATGAATTCTAAAGAATTTCAAAATGTAGATTTATCTAAAGGTGAAGATGCAATTAACAAAACAAAATCTGTTATTCATTCTATGACAGAAAAAGAAAGAAATAATCCTCATTTACTTACATCAGGTAATACTGCAAGCTCAAGAAAAAAAAGAATTGCAAGAGGAGCAGGTACAACAATACAAGAAGTTAATAAACTTGTAAAAAGTTATGATATGATGAAGAAAAATATGAAGCAAATGAAGTCGCTTCAAAAGCAGTCTAAAAAAGGTTTGTTTGGAAAACTACCTTTTTAAATAAATAATATCTTTTGAAGGAGGTGAAATTAAAATGGCAGTTAAAATTAGATTAAGAAGAATGGGAGCTAAAAAAGCACCTTTCTATAGAATAGTTGTTGCTGATTCAAGAAGCCCAAGAGATGGTAGATTCATCGAAGAAATTGGTTACTACAATCCAATAACTGAACCAGCTGAAGTTAAAATCAATGAAGAAAAAGCTAATAAATGGTTACAAGATGGTGCACAACCAACAGATGTAGTTAAGAAGCTTTTCACTCAAGCAGGTCTTAGCAAGTAATTTTGTGGAGGTGAGTTCTATAATTAGTACATATTAATTATAGAGGTTTATGAAAGAATTAGTTGAGTTTATAGCTAAATCTCTAGTTGATAATCCAGAAGCCGTTAGTATCAATGAAATTATTGGTGAACAATCAATAATCTTAGAGCTAAAAGTAGCTCCTGAAGATATGGGTAGAGTTATCGGCAAACAAGGGAGAATAGCCAAAGCAATTAGAACTGTTGTAAAAGCCGTAGCCATTAAACAAAATAAACGAGTTATAGTAGAAATCATTTAAAAAAAAAGAGTTAGGGTTACACCTAACTCTTTTTAAATATTTAAAATAAAATATTATGTAAAGGATGTGAATTTTTTGGAAGAGATATTTAAAGTAGGGCAGATCATAAATACTCATGGAATTAAAGGTGAAGTAAAAGTATATCCATTAACTGAGGATGTTAATAAGTTTAAAAAATTAAAAAACGTTTTAATTGATGGAAAAGAAAGAAATATACAAAGTGTTAAATTCCAAAAAGATAGAGTTATTTTAAAAATAGAAGGAATAGACACTATGAATGATGCTGAAACTTATAAACAAAAATATATTGAGATATTTAGAAGCAGTGCTCCTGCATTAGAGGCAGACACTCATTATGTTGTTGATTTAGTAGGTTGTATGGTATATGACACTGATAATATGGAACTTGGAAAAATATTTGATGTTATTAGTACGCCAAGCAATGATGTATATTGGATAAAGGAACCTAAAGAATTATTAATTCCTGTTTTAAAAGATATTGTTTTAAATATTGATATAGATAATAAAAAAATAGTAATAAAACCAGTTAGGCAGTGGCAAGATGAAGATTAGTATACTTACTCTTTTTCCGGAAATGTTTTCAATTTTTAATCATAGTATAATTGGTAGAGCTCAGGAAAATAATATAGTAGAATTAGAATTATTTAATATACGTGATTATACGTTAGATAAACATAAAAAGGTAGATGATTATCCTTATGGTGGAGGCGCTGGAATGGTCATGGCACCTCAACCAATTATAGATACTATAAGAAAAGCTAAGGAAAGTAATAACGGTAAAGTAGTTTTCTTAGGACCTAGAGGGAAAACATTTAATCAAAAAATGGCAATGAATCTTTCAAAAGAAGAAAATTTGATATTTTTATGCGGGCATTATGAAGGAATAGATGAACGTGTATATAAGCATATTGATATGGAAGTATCATTAGGTGATTTTATTCTTACAGGAGGAGAAATGGCGGCAATTCCAGTGATAGATGCTATTTTACGATTGATACCAGGGGTACTGGGAAAAGAAGAAAGTTTTATGGATGAATCTTTTTCTGATGATTTATTAGAATATCCTCAATATACTAGGCCATATGAGTTTGAGGGGGAGTATGTTCCAGAAATACTTTTATCAGGCCATCATGAGAACATAAGAAAATGGAGAAGATTACAATCTTTGGACCTAACTAAAGAGAGAAGACCTGATTTATATAAAAATGTTATTTTAACAAAAGAAGATAAAAAACTTTTGGGAAGAAAAAACAAATAAAATTTATTGAAACAAATAAAAAAATATGTTATGATTAAAAACGTGCTAGTACGGGCGTTCCTCTGTCATGCATATATATTTTGTTAAGAACGTCAAATTATCTTTAAGGAGGGAATGCACAATGAACGAAATAATAAGAGCTATTGAAGCTGAACAATTAAGAACTGACCTACCAAACTTTAAAATTGGTGACAATGTAAAAGTTTATGTTAAGGTTACAGAAGGTACAAGAGAAAGAGTACAAATGTTTGAAGGTACTGTAATTAAGAAACAAAACGGTGGATTAAGAGAAACTTTCACTGTAAGAAGAGTTGCTTATGGATGCGGTGTTGAAAGAACATTCCCAATGCATGCACCAATAATCGAAAAGATTGAAATCTCAAGAAGAGGTAAAGTAAGAAGAGCTAAACTTTACTACTTAAGAGATAGAGTTGGTAAGGCTGCAAAGGTTAAAGAATTATTAACTAGATAATTAGATTAAAAGGTGGACTGATTCAGTCCTCTTTTTTTCTATAATAAATTAATTAGAAGCTTAAGCTTCTTTTCTTTTAATATAGAAAAAAAGAAGCGTAAGGAGGAAATGAAATGGCAATTAACTGGTTTCCAGGACATATGAAAAAAACTCAAAGAGAAATAAAAGAAAATTTAAAATTAGTAGATGCGGTTATTGAAATAAGAGATGCTAGAATACCAAGAAGTTCTGCTAATCCGGATATAGATAGTTTATTACAAGGTAAGCCAAGAATAATACTTTTAAATAAAAGTGATTTAACAGAAGGCAAAGTAACAAAAGAATGGATTAAACATTTAACTAAAGATGATGTTAAAGTATTAGAGGTGAATTGTTTAAAAGGAGACGGATTAAAAGCAATAAAACCAATGCTATTATCTTTACTTAAAGAAAAACATGATAGATTAAGAGCAAAGGGAATGGTAAATATAACAACTAGAGTTATGGTTGTTGGAATTCCTAATGTTGGTAAGTCTACATTTATAAATAAAATGGCTAGAAATAGTATTGCTAAAACAGGAGATAAACCAGGAGTTACTAAAAGCAAGCAATGGATAAAAACATCAATAGGCATAGAACTTTTAGATACACCAGGTGTATTATGGCCTAGATTTGAAGATGAAGAAACAGCATTAAATTTAGCTTTTACAGGTGCTATAAAAGATGAAATAATGGATATAGAAGAACTTTCATATAAGCTTGTTGAAAGATTACAAAGCTTTTATAAAGATAATTTAAAGGAAAGATATAAAATAGATGAAGTTTCTGAAGATCCATTAGAAACTTTAAATGCAATAGCTAAAAAAAGAGGTACATTAGTTTCAGGCGGAGAAATTAATTACAATAGAATAGCTGTTATACTATTAGATGAATTTAGAGCTGGAAGAATAGGAAAAATTTCATTAGAACGTCCAGGTAAAATAAATGAATAGTTTACTTGATTTAGATATAGATAAATTATCATATAAAATTATAAAAGAAAAAACTTCAGAAATATCAATTTCAGATAGCTATAAGTCTGAAGAATTAAAGATGATAATTAATAAATTATTAGATGATAAAAGAAAAAATGTATCATCTTTAGGAAAGAGCATGCAAAAACACTTGGATTCATATATAAAAGAAATGTATAGAGTAAAATCTATGTATGACTTTGATAAATCTTTTGGAAAGTTCAAATATATAGCAGGTGTTGATGAAGTTGGAAGAGGACCATTAGCAGGACCTATTGTAGCATGTGCAGTGATTTTAGATCTAAATGTTATTGATGAAGATTTAATATTATATTTAAATGATTCTAAAAAATTAAATTATACAAAAAGAGAAGAATTATCAGAAATAATTAAAGAAAAAGCATTGGCATATCATATATCTCTTTCATCAAACAAAGAAATAGATGAAAGAGGAATAGCATTTGCTAATAATAATGTTTTTTTAGATTCGTGCAATAATTTAAGCGTAAGACCAGAATTAGTATTATCAGATGGATACTTAGTAAAGAATATAGATATAGCTAATAAATTTGTAATAAAGGGCGATACTAAAAGTGCAAGTATTGCAGCTGCATCTATATTGGCAAAAGTATACAGAGATAATATGATGAAGGAATATTCAATTAAATATCCACATTATGATTTTGAAAATAATATGGGTTATGGAACTCAAAAACATATAAATGGATTAAAAAAATATGGAAAATGTGAAATACATAGAAATAGTTTTTTAAATAATATATTATGACAAATACCTTGTAAAATAATGGGGCAATTATTTTACAAGGTATTTTTAAGTTCTAAAAGCATCTTTTATATGATTAATCTTATAAGATGAATCAAGTTTATTAAGATATACTTCTATAACATCAAAACGTACATTAAAATTGTAAAGTTTTTTATAATTTATATAGGATTTTGTAACTTTTATAATGTTTTTTTGTTTGTTTATAGATACGGATTCTCTTGGAACTCCAAATTCATAATTATATCTACCTTTAACTTCTATTATTATTAATATAGAATTTTTTATGCATATAATATCTATTTCTCCTAGAAAATTTTTAAAGTTACATTCAAGTATTTTAAAATTATTATTTATTAGGTAATTACATGATAATTTTTCACAATAAGTTCCGATGTCTTTATTAAATTTTTTCATTAATATAAGCTCCTTAAATATATAAATTTTTATTAAATGTAATATAAAAATTATGTTAAGAATAATAATATACAAAATATAGTAAAGATTATTGACATGAATTAAAAAAATAAATCATTTTTATTAAAAGGATTAATAAAAGTTTATATGTCTATAATGTTAATGGGTGATTTAATATGTCTATAAAAATAATAAGTGCCACACAAAATGGCTTAGAAGGATTATTAATAGAAGTAGAAGTTGATATATCAAAAGGCTTACCATCATTTTCTATTGTTGGTCTTGCAGATACTTCTGTTAAAGAATCTAAAGAGCGTGTGAGATCAGCAATTTTAAATAGCGGATATGATTTTCCGCTAGGAAGAATAACTATTAATCTAGCACCAGCAGATACAAGAAAGATAGGATCTCTTTTAGATTTGCCTATAGCATTAGGAATACTTATGGCATCTAATCAAATAGAATGCAATAAAGTAAACGATTATATTATTTTTGGAGAATTATCGTTATCAGGAGAATTAAAAGCAGTAAAAGGAAGTATACCTATAATAATTGAAGGAATAAAAGAAAGAAAAAATAAGTTTATATTTCCTTATGAAAATTTAGAAGAGAGTTATTATTTCGATGAAGGCGAATATTATCCATTTAGAAGTTTGAAAGAAGTAATATCATATGTCACATACAAAGACTTATTACCGTGCAGAATTTCTAAAAGTGATATTGAAAGAAAAGATATTTTAGAGAGTTTGGATTTTGGTGAAATAATAGGACAATACTCATCAAAGAGAGCCCTGGAGATTTCAGCGGCAGGAAAACATAATATTTTATTATATGGAGAACCAGGATGTGGTAAAACAATGCTTGCTAAAGCTATAACATCAATATTACCGCCACTATCTAAAAAAGAATTATTAGAAATAGCTAAAATATATAGTGCATCTGGTCTTATGGAAAAAAATACTTTGATAAATCGTCCTTTTAGATCTCCACATCATACTACAACTAAAAGTGCTTTGATTGGAGGAGGAAAAGAAGTAAAGGCTGGAGAAGTAACTTTAGCGCATAATGGAGTGCTTTTTCTTGATGAGGTATTAGAGTTCAAAAAGGATGCTTTAGAATCATTAAGAGAGCCATTAGAAGAAAAAGAAATAAATATAGACAGAATCAGTGGGAACTATACAATGCCAGCCAACTTTTTACTTATTGGAGCATTTAATCCTATGGAAGAAAAAGATGAAAGTATATTAGAAGGTGGTTTATATTCTAGGTATAATGCAAAAAAATATTTTAGAAAATTTTCTACTGCTTTATTAGATAGAATGGATATCTTAAATTTTGTGCCAAGACTTAAATATGATGATATTGAAAAGAGAAAGGATTCATACAATTCTAAAGTTATGAAAGAAAAAGTTCTTAAAGCTAGAGAGATTCAAGAAGAAAGATTTAAAAATACAAGATATAAATATAATTCAGATATAAAAGGAAAAGATATATTTGATATATGCAAGATGAGTAAAGGATGTAGTGATATTTTAAAGCATTATTATAATACATCTAGTGTATCAATGAGAGGATATAGTAAAGTTATTAAATTAGCACAAACAATAGCAGATATAGATTGCAGTAAGGAAATTTTAGAGCAACATATAATTGAAGCGTTTAATTATAGAAGAAATATAGATGGAGAGATTATATAGTAAATATAAGGAGAATCTAAATGTTAAACTATGAATTATGGTTTATATTATTAGATATAAGCAATAAGGAAAAAATGAATTTGATAGATGAGTATGAAACAGAAGAAAATATATATAACAATTTTGAAAATATATTAAAAAGAAATAAAAAATTACAAAAAAAACTTGGAAATTTTGAAAAGAATGATTTGGTTTATGAAATTATATCTGTAAACAATAAATTAAATAAAGAAGGTATAGGATATATAACATACTCTAATCCTTTATACAAAGAGAGATTGAAGCAACTTTCACCAGCACCATGTTATTTATTTTATAAAGGAAATATTGATTTGATAAATGGTAAATCTATAGCTATTGTAGGAGCAAGAAAATGTTCAAATTATGCATTAGCAGTAACAAAGCTCTTGACAAAGGAGATTATTACTAATAATATAACGCTTATAAGTGGTGGTGCAAGAGGTGTGGATTCCATAGCTCATAAATGTGCTTTAGAAAATGGAGGAAAAACTATTATAGTTTTAGGATGTGGTATAGATGTTGTATATCCATCAGAAAATAAAGGTCTATTTTCAAAAGCCATTGAAGATGGGTTGATTATTTCAGAATTTCCATTAGGAACTAAACCTCTAAAGCATAATTTCCCATTAAGAAATAGAATAATAAGTGGTTTAAGTGATGTTGTTATAGTTGCAGAAGCAAGTGAAAAAAGTGGATCATTAATAACTGCTAGAATAGCTCAAGAACAAAACAAAGATGTATTGGTTGTGCCTGGTTCTATTTTATATGAAGGAGCAAAAGGTTCTAATATGTTGATCAAAGATGGATGTGATGTTTTAAGTAGTAAAGAGGATTTAAACAAATTCTTTAATACAAATCACATAAATATTGAAACGATGAAAATTAGACCAGAAAAAAGAGAAATATTAGATATGATTACAGATGCACCAATTCATATAGATGACATATTTAAGAATAGTTGTGTTGACAGAGGGGCTTTATATGCGTTATTATTTGAAATGCAAATAAAGAATGAGATAATTTGCCTTCCTGGTAATTACTATATAAAAATAATTTAAAACAAATTTAGGGGGTGAGTACTTCATAAAATTTTTTATGAAGTTATAAATATGGGTCAAAAACTTGTAATCGTTGAGTCGCCAGCAAAAGCAAAAACAATTGGTAAATATTTAGGGAAAAATTACATTGTAGAAGCTTCTATGGGTCATGTAAGAGATTTACCTAAAAGCAAATTAGGTGTTGATATAGAGAATAATTATACACCCAAGTATATAACAATCAGAGGTAAGGGTGAATTATTAGATAAGTTAAAAAAAGCAGCTAAAAAATCTGATAAAATATATTTGGCAACTGACCCCGACCGTGAGGGAGAAGCTATATCATGGCATTTAGCTAATATTTTAAAGATACCTGAAAATGAAAAATGCAGAATAGTTTTTAATGAAATTACTAAAACTGCAGTAAAGGGTGCTATAAAACAAGCTAGAAGTATAGATTTAGATTTAGTTGATGCTCAGCAGGCTAGAAGAATATTAGATAGACTTGTTGGATATGAGATAAGCCCAATTTTATGGAAAAATGTAAAATGGGGTCTTAGTGCAGGTAGAGTTCAATCAGCAGCATTAAAATTAATTTGTGATAGAGAAGAAGAAATAAAAGCATTCATACCTAAAGAATATTGGTCTGTTGATTGTGTATTAAGAAAAGATAGAAAGAAATTCCCAATAAGACTTTCAACTTATAAGAGTAAAAAAATTGAAGTTAACACAGAAGAAGAAGCTAATAAAATAAAACAAGAACTTGAAAATGATAAGTTTATTATAAAGGCTATAAAAAAAGGTAATAAGGTTAAAAATCCATTACCACCATTTACAACAAGTACACTTCAACAAGATGCTAGCAAAAAGTTGAATTTTATGACTAAGAGAACTATGTCAATTGCACAGGCTCTTTATGAAGGTATAGAAATTAAGGGATATGGAACTGTTGGTTTAATTACTTATATGAGAACAGATTCTATGAGAATATCTCAAGAAGCTCAAGAAAATGCAAAAACATTTATTGAAAATACTTATGGTAAAGAGTATTTGCCAAGTGCTCCTAGAATATATAAAGGAAAGAAAAATATTCAAGATGCGCATGAAGCTATTAGACCTACATACGTAGAAATTACACCAGAAGTAGCAAAAGAAAATTTAACTTCAGAACAATATAAACTATATTCATTAATTTGGAATAGATTTGTAGCAAGTCAAATGTCATCATGTGTACTTAATACAAATTCTATAGATATACTAAATGGAGAATATAAATTTAAAGCATCAGGATCAACAATAAATTTTGATGGATTCATGAAAATATACGAGTATTTAAATGAAGATGATGAAAAGTCTGTTACATTACCTGTTTTAGAAGAAGGGGAAGAATTAAAAGCTGTATCTATAGATGAAAAACAACATTTTACACAGCCTCAACCAAGATATACAGAAGCATCTTTTGTTAAATTGCTAGAAGAAAAAGGAATAGGAAGACCTAGTACGTATGTACCAACAATATCTACATTAGTTGGCAGGTCATATGTTATTCGTGAAAAGAAAAACTTAATTCCAACAGAACTAGGATTTATAGTAAACAATATAGTTAGTGAATACTTTACTCAAATAGTGGATGCAGATTTTACAGCTGATATGGAGAAAAAGCTTGATAATGTTGAAGAAGGAAGTGAAAGTTGGACTAAAATAGTAGAAGAATTCTTCACACCTCTAAAGGTAGCAATAGAAAAAGCCGAAAAAGAAATATCAAAGGTTGTAATAGAAGATAAAGTTAGTGATGTTAAGTGTGATAAATGTGGTCGCATGATGGTAATAAAAAGAGGACGATATGGTGAGTTCTTAGCATGCCCTGGATACCCAGAATGTAAGAATGCTAAACCTATAGTAGAAGAATTAGATGTACCATGTCCTGAATGCGGAAAAACTATAGTTGTTAAGAAAAGCAAAAGAGGAAAGAAATTCTTTGGATGTTCAGGATATCCAGAATGTACTTTTGTTAGTTGGTATGAACCAGTAAAGGAAAAATGTCCCAAATGTGATTCTTATATGGTACTTAAATATTCAAAAACTAAAGGAAAATATATCAAGTGTTCTAATGGAGAGTGTGATTATACTAAAGAACTTAAAGAAGATAAAAGTGAATAATTTTAATTATGAATTTTAACAGTTCTATTGTGTCGAAATAAAAAAAATACTGTTGTAAAGCACTAGTTTATATGTTAGACTAAAATCAACAAGACATGAGAGAAAATTCATTAAATTAAGAATTTTCTAAAAAAAGATTATATTCTGTTTGTATAATCAGAGATTATTGTGAGGTTAACAAGGAGGATAAGAAATGTCATCTCTATTAAATAAAACAAGAAGACTAAATAAAATCTTGCAAAAGACAGGGACTGAGCCAGTTGCTTTTCAAGATATATGTACACTTTTAAGCGAAGTTCTTGAATGTAATGCTTATATAGTAAGCAAAAGAGGTAAAGTTTTAGGATATACTTTTTCTCCAGGCTTTGAATGTGAAGCTATGAAAAAGAAAGTTATAGAAGATAAAAAATTTCCGGAAGATTATAATCTTACCCTTTTAGAAAGTAATGAAACATTAGCAAACTTATATAATCAAGGTAGATGTGTATTTGCAGAAATTGGTGATTGTAAGGCAAAAGATAAAATTTCAACTATAATACCAATAATAGGTAGTAGAGAAAGATTAGGTACATTAATATTAGCTAGATTTGGAAAAGAATTTACTGATGATGATTTAGTTTTAGTTGAGTATAGTGCAACAATAGTTGGAATGGAAATGCTTAGAGCGATGCAAGAAGATTTAGCAGAACAAACTAGGAAAAAAGCTGTTGTTCAATTAGCTATAGGAACTCTTTCTTATTCTGAATTAGAAGCAGTAGAACATATTTTTGAAGAATTAAATGGAAATGAAGGCTTATTAGTTGCTTCTAAAATTGCTGATAAAGTAGGAATAACTAGAAGTGTTATAGTAAATGCTTTAAGAAAATTTGAAAGTGCTGGTGTTATTGAATCTAGATCGTTAGGCATGAAAGGTACTTATATTAGGGTATTAAACGAAAAATTGTTAGATGAATTGAAAAAAATAAAATAGTAGTTTTATTTCAAAATTAGACGAGCTATAAATAGAAGAAACCAAGAAATTTGGTTTCTTCTATTTATTTTTAGAGAAAAAGTAATTTTTTTGTTGATAGGTTAAATACCTTATGTTATACTGTTTAAGGTAACAAAATACACACATCATCCAATTTGTAAATTAGGTGCCCTATTAAGGGATTATTTGCAAGAAGAAGATGATGGAGGTAAAAACCAAGGAGGTAACAAAATGTCAGTAATATCAATGAAACAATTATTAGAAGCAGGTGTACACTTTGGACACCAAACAAGAAGATGGAACCCTAAGATGGCTCCTTACATTTTCACAGAAAGAAATGGTATATATATCATAGACCTTCAAAAAACAGTTAGAAAAGCTGAAGAAGCTTATAACTTCATTAAAGAAGTAGCTACAGAAGGAAAAGATATATTATTCGTTGGAACAAAGAAACAAGCTCAAGAAGCTATCAAAGATGAAGCAATAAGAAGCAGCATGCACTTTGTAAACAATAGATGGTTAGGTGGAATGTTAACAAACTTCTCTACTATCAAGAAAAGAATAAGAAGACTTTCTGAAATAGAAACAATGCAAGAAGATGGAACATTTGATGTTCTTCCAAAGAAGGAAGTTATCAAATTAAAGGGTGAATTAGAAAAATTAGAAAAAAATCTTGGTGGTATCAAAAACTTAGATTGTGACAACATAGGTGCTATGTTCGTAGTTGATCCAAGAAAAGAAAAGAATGCTATATCAGAAGCTAAGATTCTTGGAATCCCTGTAGTTGCTATAGTAGATACTAACTGTGATCCAGAAGAAGTTGATTACGTAATTCCTGGTAATGATGATGCTATAAGAGCTGTTAAATTAATAACTGCTAAAATGGCTGATGCTATCATGGAAGGAAGACAAGGCGAAGAATTAGCTGAATAGTTTATATATACTATTTTAATAGAAGACAAAACAATTTTGTTTTGTCTTCTAACTTAGAAGCCATAATTATTAAAAATTCAATACTTTATATTAAGTTTTTAATAATTCTTCTAAATAGTTAATTTATTATGAATATAATAGATTAATAAAATGCAATATATAATCGAGGAGGAATTTAATAATGATATCTGCAAAATCAGTTAAAGAATTAAGAGAAAGAACTGGCGCAGGAATGATGGACTGCAAAAAAGCATTAACAGAAACAGATGGTGACATCGAAAAAGCTGTTGAAGTATTAAGAGAAAAAGGACTTGCGGCTGCAGCTAAGAAATCAGGAAGAGTTGCTGCTGAAGGTTTAGTTAAAACATATATTTCAGAAGATAAAAAGAGCGGAGCTATCGTTGAACTTAACTGTGAAACAGATTTCGTTGCAGCAAATGAAGATTTCATTGCTTTTGCTGAAGCTTTAGCTAAAATAGCAACATCAACAAATGTTACAACAGTAGAAGAATTTGTTAATGAAAAATTTGACGGAGAAGCTACAATACAAGAAGCTTTAACAGGATTAATCGCTAGACTTGGTGAAAACATGACTGTTAGAAGATTTGTTAAATTTGCAGTAGATAATGGAGTAGTTAAAAGCTATATCCATGGTGGTGGAAGAATTGGTGTTTTAGTAGAAGTAGCTTGTGATGTAGAGTCACCAGCTGTTGAAGAAGTTGCAAAAGAACTTTGTATGCAAATAGCTGCTGCAAACCCATTATTCTTATCTAAAGAAGAAGTTGATCAAGATTCTATAGAAAAAGAAAAAGAAATCTATAGAGTTCAAGCTTTAAATGAAGGAAAGCCAGAAAAGATAGTTGAAAAGATGGTTATGGGAAGAATCCAAAAGTACTACAAAGAAGTTTGTCTTCTTGAACAACTTTGGGTTAAAGATGGCGATAAGACTATAACTAAGTTTATAGATGAAAAAGCTAAAGAAGCTGGTTCTGCAATCAAAGTAAATAGATTCGTAAGATTCGAAAGAGGCGAAGGAATCGAAAAAGTTGAAGAAAACTTTGCAGAAGAAGTTGCTAAACAATTAGGAAAATAGTAAAATATAAAAAACTAAAGAGGACACTCTGTGTTCTCTTTTTTTAAAGAAAATAATAGAATATAAGGCATTGTTTTCTTCTAATGCCACATTTAGGAGGTAGTTTTAAATGACAAATTGTAAATATAAAAGAGTAATTTTAAAACTTTCAGGTGAAGCTTTAGCTGGAGTAAGTGGTTTTGGACTTGACTTTAATGTAGCTAAAAGAATAGCTCTAGAAATTAAAGAACTAGTTGATATGGGAGTAGAAGTTGGAACAGTTGTAGGTGGAGGAAATATCTGGCGTGGAAGAAGCGGCGAAGGTATGGATAGAACAACAGCTGATTACATGGGAATGATGGCTACTTGTATAAATGCATTAGCACTACAAGATTCTTTAGAACAAGTAGGCGTAAAAACTAGAGTTCAAACTGCTATAGAAATGAAAGAAGTTGCAGAACCTTTTATTAGAAGAAGAGCAATGAGACACTTAGAAAAAGGCAGAGTTGTTATTTTTGCAGCAGGAACAGGAAATCCATATTTCTCAACTGATACTACTGCAGCTTTAAGAGCAGCAGAAATAGAAGCAGAAGTAATACTTCTAGCAAAAAAAGTTGATGGAGTTTATGATAAAGATCCTATGAAGTTTCCAGAAGCAAAAAAATATGATACACTATCATATATAGATGTTTTAGATCAAGGATTACAAGTTATGGATTCTACAGCAACTTCATTATGCATGGATAATAATATTCCAATACTTGTATTTGGTTTAGATGAGCCAGGTAATATTAAAAGAGCAATAACTGGCGAAAATATCGGAACATTAGTAACTAAAAAATAGGAGGATAATCATGATTAAGGACATCATTAAGAATGCAGAAGAAAAAATGCAAAAAACTGTAACTGTATTAAAATCAGAGTTAGGAACTATGAAAGCAGGAAGAGCTAATCCAAGTATGCTTGATAAAATTCAAATCGATTATTATGGAAGCATGTGCCCATTATCACAAGCAGCAAATATTTCTTCACCTGAACCAAGAGTATTAATGATAACACCTTGGGAAAAGCAATTATTAAAAGAAATTGAAAAAGCGATTTTAAAATCGGACTTAGGTTTAAATCCTTCAAATGATGGTTCAATAATAAGATTAGTTATTCCAGAATTAACAGAAGAAACAAGAAAAGATCTTGTTAAAAAAGTTAAAAAAACTGGAGAAGAATCTAAAGTAGCAATTAGATCAATTAGAAGAGATGCTAATGATAAAATTAAAGCATTAAAGAAAGATGGAGACGTATCTGAAGACCAAATTAAAAAAGGCGAAGATGATGTTCAAAAGAAGACAGATGCTATTATAAAAGATATAGACAAGATAATAGTTGATAAAGAAAAAGAGATTCTAGCTATTTAATCTCAAAACCTGCTATTTAGCAGGTTTTTTTCCTTAATTTGTTCATTTAATTGATATTTAAGCTGATTTATATTATAAACAGAGAGAGGGGATGGGAAATTTGTTAAGTATATTTAAGTCAAAAAAAGATTCGACAAATGAAGTTGTACTAGATATGAATAAAATACCGCAGCACATTGCAATAATAATGGATGGAAACGGTCGTTGGGCTAAAAAAAGAAAATTACCAAGAAGTATGGGACATAAAGCAGGCGTTGAAACAATAAGAAAAATTGTAAAAGAGTCTAAAAGATTAGGAATAAAATATTTAACTTTATATGCTTTCTCAACTGAAAATTGGAAAAGACCTAAAGAAGAAGTAGGTGCATTAATGCAGCTATTAGTAGTTTATCTTAAGCGAGAAGTTGCAGAACTTAACAAAAATGGTGTTAAAATCAATGTATTGGGTGATATGTTAAAATTCCCAGCAGAATGTAAGGAAGAATTAAATAAAGCTATAGAAATAACAAATAATAATACTGAAATAAATTTAAATCTGGCACTAAATTATGGTGGTAGAGATGAATTAGTTAGAGCTATGAAATTAATTATAGATGATTTAGAAGACGATAAAATAAAAAAAGAAGATATTAGTGAAGATTTGATATCAAATTACATATATACTAAAGGAATGCCTGACCCAGATTTGATTATTAGACCTTCTGGTGAACAAAGAATTAGTAACTTTTTATTATGGCAATGTGCTTATTCAGAATTTTGGTATTCAGATATAGCTTGGCCAGATTTTAAAGAAGAAGATTTACAAAAAGCCATATTGGACTATCAAAATAGAGATAGAAGATTTGGTGGAGTAAAGTAAAGGGGTGACTGTTTTTGAAATCTAATAATAGATACTTAGGTGCACTTATGATTGCTCCATTTATAATATTTATTTTTCTTGGAGGAATTTATCTTAAATCATTTGTTATTTTATTATCAGCAATGGGACTTTGGGAATTCTACAATGCTTTAAAAAAGAAGGACTTTAATCCAATATCAGTTTTTGGATATGCATTATTAATTATGTATTATTTTTTAAATAATGATTTTAATATAATGATGTATGTAGTAGTTCTTGCCATGTTTATATTGTTGATTATTCCAGTAATAAATTTAGATTATACATTTATAGATGTTTCTTTAACATTTTTAGGTTTTATATATGCTGGTATTTTATTTAGCTTTGTATATTTAGTTAATGCAAAACATCATGGAGAATTTTTAGTTTGGCTTATATTTATAGGATCATGGATGACAGATACAAGTGCATATTACTCAGGAAAATTTTTAGGTAAACATAAACTTTGTCCAAAGGTTTCTCCAAAGAAAACAATTGAAGGATCTATCGGAGGTCTTTTAGGCGCAATTTTATGTTGTGGTATATTTGGAATTATAGTTAATAAATATGTATATGTCATGCCTTTATATCATTATTTTATTATAGGAGCTTTGTGTGGTGTGTTTAGCCAGTTTGGAGACTTAGTAGCCTCTTCAATAAAAAGATATGTAGGAATAAAAGATTACAGCAATTTAATACCTGGTCATGGTGGAATATTAGACAGATTTGATAGTATAATTTTTTCATCAACAGTTGTATTTTATTACTTAAATTTTATAGTTGGAATTTAATATTTATTAAAAAATCTGTAGATTTAAATTTAAGTCTGCAGATTTTTTTTGTTGTAAAATTTAAAAATATAGATTTTGTTAAAGATAAATAATAATTAAATTGTTACTTAGGGCATATATTATAAAAAGTGATTTTAGGGTGGTGTATAGTATTTTTGAGAAATATAAAAAAATAATATCTTTAACAGTATTACTTTTTATAATAGTTATAATTACATATATTATAAAATATTATTTTAAACCTTTTTTAGCAATGATATTTATATCCATAATAGCTGCTCCACTATATAAGCTTATGATAAAATTAAATATTCCATATAAGATTTCAGGAGCTCTAAGTATTGTTTTAGTTAATATACTTTTAATATTGATTATATTATATTTAGGAAATGAAATATTCAATGTATTTCAAAAGATATATTTGAGTAATGTAAACACAATAAATAGAATTATACAAGATATTTCATTAGAACTTGATTTGCAATTAAAAAAGCTTGATTTGGGTAAGAGTGTAATATCCATAATAAATCAAGAAAGTATAAGAAGAGGGGCACTAACTACAGGTGAAGGAATAATAGCTTATTTTATAGGAAATATATGTGCTTTCTTTATATTAGTAGATGGGGAAAAAATAAAAAGTTTAGTTTTAATGTTATTTCCAAGTGAAATGATTAAAAAAATAAAAAAACAAAAAGAAAATTTTAGTCAAATGTGTTTGATAGAAATAAGTTTAGTTTTGATATCAACACTTGAGATTATAGGAGGATTCTTTATATTAAATGTATCTAATTATTTTATATTAGGAATACTTTGTGGTATTTTAGATGTGTTACCTTATGTAGGAACTATAATTGTATTTATTCCAATTATAATATACAATATTGTAATGAAAGATTATCTTACTGCATTTGGACTTATGTGTTTATATATATTAGTTCAAGTCATAAGAGAAATTTTAGAAGCAAAATTTTTAAGTGATAAACTAGATATACATCCTTTAATTGTATTAATTTCTATATATATTGGGGTAGAAGTATTTGGGATTTTAGGAATACTAGTTGGACCTATGTACAGTATTTTGGCAAAAGAAATAGTATATAGTTCTAGTTAAACAATTTATAAAAATTAGTAGCATTTTATAATGTACTTTAGGAGGAAAGAAATGAAAAAGCTATCTATATTAGGGGTTACAGGTTCAATAGGAACTCAAGCCTTAGATGTAATAAAAAAATCAAATGGAGAATTAAAATTAATTGGAGCAACCGCTAATTCTTCAGTAAATAAAATGATTGAAATTATTGAAGAATTTAATCCTAAATATGTAGGTATGATGGATAAGACTTCTGCAGAGAAATTAGAAAAATACTGCAAAGAAAGAAATAAGCCAACAATAGTTTTATCTCAAATGAAGGGTCTTAATAAAATAGCATCTCTAGAAGAAATTGACATAGTTTTGACATCTTTAGTTGGTATGATAGGCTTAGAGCCAACATTAGAAGCGATAAAGGCAAAAAAAGATATAGCACTTGCAAATAAAGAGACATTAGTTGTTGCAGGTGAACTTGTTATGAGTGAAGCTAAAAAAAATAATGTTAAAATACTTCCTGTTGATTCAGAGCACAGTGCTATTTATCAATCTTTAAGAGGAAATGATTTAAATACTTTAAATAAAATAATACTTACAGCATCAGGTGGACCTTTCAGAGGTAAGAAATTATGTGATTTAAATGATATAAGTGTCGATGATGCTTTAAATCATCCTAAGTGGAATATGGGAAGAAAGATTTCTATTGACTCAGCTACTTTAATGAACAAAGGTCTTGAAGTAATAGAGGCACATTGGCTTTTTGAGTGTGATTATGATAATATACAAGTTGTTATTCATCCTCAAAGCATAGTACATTCTATGGTTGAATATTGTGATGGAAGTATAATAGCACAACTTGGAGCAGCAGATATGAGACTGCCAATACAATATGCTCTTAATTATACAGAAAGAAAAAATTTAATAGCAAAAACATTAGATTTTTATGAAGTATCACAGTTAACTTTTGAAAAACCGGATTTAGAAACTTTTAAGCCATTAAAATTAGCGTTTAAAGCAGGTAAACAAGGTGGACTTATGCCAACTATATTAAATGGTGCTAATGAAGCGGCAGTAGCATTATTTTTAGACGAAAAAATTGAGTTTTTAGATATTTTTAGTATTATAGAAGAATGTATGAATGCATTTGAAGAAGAAAGTAAAAAGCCTTTAACTTTAGAGAATATAATTAAAATAGATAGAAAAGTTAAAAAATATGTAGTAGATATGAAATAGGAAAGGATGAAAAAATATGAATCTAGTAGCTATACTAGGGGCTATTTTAGCGTTTAGTGTTTTAATAATTGTACATGAACTTGGCCATTTTACATTAGCAAAATTAAATGGAGTAAGAGTAGAGGAATTTGCTATAGGAATGGGCCCTAAGGTGATTTCTAAAAAAGGAAAAGAAACAACATATTCATTACGTCTATTTCCTATTGGTGGTTTTGTAAATATGATGGGTGAAGAAGAGGCAGTTCAAGACGAGAGGAGTTTTTCAGAAAAATCGCCTCTTAGAAGGATAAGTATTATAATAGCTGGAGCTGCAATGAATTATATATTGGCAATAGTAATATTTGCGTGTATTGCAGGAAAATTTGGATATAAAATTCCAGAAGTAGTAAATGTTCTTCCAGACTATCCAGCCATAGAATCAGGATTACAAGAAGGCGATAAGTTTATAAAAATAGATGGTTCAAGAGTTTTTACAGCAGATGATATTACAACAGGAATACTTATGGCAAAGGGTGCTCCTGTTGATCTTACAGTAAAAAGAGGAAATGAAATTAAAAACTTTACTGTAACACCAAAATTAAATAAAGAAAACGAATATATGGTAGGTATAGGCTTTGGAGTAGAAACTAATCCAAGTATAGGAGCTAGCTTGAAACATAGTGTTAATCAAACAGCTTCTGTAGTATCTCAAACATTTAAAGGTCTTAAAATGATATTTACAGGAAATGCAAATTTAAAAACAGATGTGGGAGGCCCACTTACAATAATTAAAATGTCAGCTAAAACAGCTGAAAATGGTATATGGACTTTAATGAGATTCGTTGGATATATAAGTGTTAGTTTAGCAGTATTTAATATGTTACCATTCCCAGCTTTAGATGGAGGTTGGACAGTAATACTATTAATTGAATTAATAACAAGAAGAAAAGTTCCAAATAAGATAGTTGAAAATTTAAATTATGTAGGATTTATGTTACTTATAGGTCTTATGATTTTAGTAACTATTAAAGATATCATATTCCCTGTTAAGTTTTAGGAGATGAAAATATGGAAAGAAGAATTTCAAAGAAAGTTAAAGTCGGAAATACTTATGTTGGTGGAGATGCACCAATAACTATTCAATCAATGACTACTACTGATACAAGAAATGTAGAAGATACATTAAATCAAATAAATGAACTGTACAAAGTTGGCTGTGATATAGTGAGATGTGCAGTATTAGATATGGATGCAGCAAAAGCACTAAAGGAAATAACAACTAAATCACCGATACCAGTAGTTGCAGATATACATTTTGATTATAGATTAGCAGTTGAATCAATAGAAAGTGGTGTATCTGCATTAAGAATTAATCCTGGCAATATTGGAAGTGAAGAAAAAGTAAAGATAGTTGCAGAAAAATGTAAAGAAAAAAACATACCTATAAGAATAGGTGTTAACTCTGGGTCTTTAGAAAAAGATATATTAGAAAGAGATGGAAAACCTACAGCACAAGGTTTAGTTGAAAGTGCTCTAAGACATGTTAAGATTTTAGAAAAATTAGATTTTAACGATATAGTTATTTCAATAAAATCATCAGATGTAAGGATGATGATAGATTGTTATAGATTAATAGGAGATAAATGTGATTATCCTCTTCATTTAGGGGTTACAGAATCAGGAACTGTAACTAAAGGTACAATTAAATCAAGCATAGGTATAGGAACTCTTTTAGCTGAGGGAATAGGTGATACGATAAGAGTGTCTTTAACTAGTGATCCTGTTGATGAAATTAAAGTTGCAATAGAAATACTTAAGTCATTAGGATTAAAAAAAGGTGGAGTAAACTTTGTATCTTGTCCTACATGTGGAAGAACTCAAATTAATCTTATTAAGATAGCAAATGAAGTTGAAAAAAGATTAGAAAATTGCAATAAAGATATTAAAGTTGCTGTTATGGGATGCGTTGTAAATGGTCCTGGAGAAGCAAGAGAAGCAGATATTGGAATTGCTGGAGGTAAAGGTGAAGGAATCATCTTTAAAAAAGGCGAAATAATTAAAAAAGTTAAAGAAGAAGAGTTAATAAATGCTTTGATGGAAGAAATAAATAATATTTAGTTTAGAAGATAAAAAGGATATTTTGTGATTTATAAATTAAGCATTATAATATAAGAATAAGTATAGGGGGATGAAAATCCCTCTATTTATTCTTTAGAGAGGAGAGTGGTTCTTATTAGTCAAGACTTTATAAAACAATTAACAAAAGAAATTAATAAGAATGAAATTTTAGAAAATAAAGAAATAAGACTATTAAGATTTCAGTTTTATAAAAAAAGTCAAATATTAAAAATAGTGCTGAAATCATTAGAATCACTTACAAGTCAAGAAGAAGAATATTTGAAAAAGTTAATTATAGATAATTTAGGATTTAATATAGATATAGAATTTTTGTGTTATCTAGATGTTAGTAATACATCATTAGAAGAAATTAATTCAAAATATTGGATTAATATTGCAGAAGAAATAGCAAAAAAATACCCTCTGTGTCGTTCTATATTATATTCCAAGAACAGAAAAGTTGATGAAAAAGTTATAAATATATATTCAGGAAATGAAACTTTAATAAATCATGCTTTAAATAAGAAAATAGATAAATTGCTTCAGAATAATATAAAAGATATTTTTAGTATTTCAACAAAAGTTAATTTTAGTTTTGATTCAAATTTAATGATTGGTGAAGAATATGAAGCAAGTAAAAAAGAAGAAAATATTAAAATAATAAAAGAAGTTATGAATAATAGAACTATAAGTTCAGATGGTTCTAGTTCAAAAGTATCTAAATCACAAAAATCCGGTGAAAATAATTATAGAAAAAATGATAATAAGCCCAATTATGCTTCTTACAAGAAAGAACCAAAGGATGAAAATACTATTCTTGGAAGAGGTATAAGGATGGAATCTACACCTATAAAAGATATAGATGAAACAACTGGATATGTAGCTATTATAGGTGAAATTTTCAAAACAGATATTATAGAAACTAAAACAGGAAAAACAATATTAACTTTTTATATTACAGACTATACAAGTTCTATCACTGTAAAGTGTTTCTTAAAACCTCAAGAAAAAGAAGCGGTATTGGATGAAGTCAAAAAAGGACTTTATTGTAAAGTTAGAGGTGAAGCTGTATTTGATACTTATGCAAGAGAAGTAGTAATAATGGGTAGAGATATAGCTAGAATGAAAAAAATTGATAGAATGGATGGAGCTCAGGAAAAGAGAATAGAACTTCATCTTCATACTAATATGAGTAGTATGGACGGTATTACATCTGCATCTAAAATAATAGAGACTGCTGCAAAATGGGGGCATGAAGCAATTGCAATAACGGATCATGGTGTAGTTCAGGCATATCCAGAAGCACAACTTGCTTCTAAAAAAAATAAAATAAAGATATTATATGGAGTTGAAGGTTATTTAGTTAATAATGGGGTTCCTCTTGTAATAAATGAAAAAGGTTATACATTGGATGATACATTTGTTGTTTTTGATTTAGAAACAACCGGATTTTCTCCTGTTAATGATAAAATAATAGAAATTGGAGCAGTTAAGATTAAAAATGGTGAAATTATAGATAAATTTAGCTGTTTTGTTAATCCAAAAAGAGATATTCCATATAAAATCACACAACTTACAAGCATTGACAATAATATGGTTAAAGATGCAGACATAATAGAAAATATACTTCCGAAATTTATGGAGTTTTGTGAAGATACTGTAGTAGTTGCACATAATGCAGCATTTGACACGGGTTTTATAAAAAAGAATTGCAGAGATTTAAATATAAGGTTTGATCTTCCAATATTGGATACAGTTACATTATGTAGATTTTTATATCCTGAATTAAAAAAGGTTAAACTAAATATAGTTGCTAAATTCTTGGGAATTTCTCTTGAAAATCATCATAGAGCAGTAGATGATGCAAAAGCAACAGCAGATATACTTTTAAAATCTTTTGAGAAAATAGAAGAGGATTTTGAAATAAATGATTTGAAATCTTTAAATGATTTGTTTTTATCAAAAGTGGATATAAGAAAGCAACCAACTTATCATATTATTATTTTAGCTAAGACGCAAGCAGGATTAAAAAATTTATATAAATTAGTATCTAAATCTCATATAGATAATTTCTTTAGAAGACCAAGAACACCAAAGACTCTACTTTCTGAATTTAGAGAAGGCTTAATTATAGGGTCTGCATGTGAAGCAGGAGAAGTATATAAAGCTGTATTAGAAGGACGAAGTGATGATGAAATAAAAGAAATTATAGAATTTTATGATTACGTTGAAATTCAACCTATAGCTAATAATAATTTCCTTATTGCAAAAGGGTCAGTTAAAGATGAAGAAGAATTAAGAGAGATTAATAGAAAAATATATAGATTGGGTAAGGAATGCAATAAACCTACTGTTGCTACAGGAGATGTACATTTCTTAAATCCTAATGATGAAGCTTTTAGAAGAATAATTATGGCAGGGCAAGGCTTTTCTGATGCAGATAATCAGCCACCACTTTATTTAAAAACAACAGAAGAAATGTTAAAAGAATTTTCTTATTTAGGAAAAGATATCGCAAAAGAAGTTGTTATTGATAATCCTAAAAAAATATCTGATAGTATAGATGTGTTAAAGCCAATACCAGATGAAACATATCCACCTAAAATTGAAGGTGCAGAAGAAGATATAAAGAATATGACATTGAATAAAGCTCATGCTATTTATGGAGAAGTTCTTCCAGAGGTAGTTCAAAAAAGACTAGATAAAGAACTTAACTCTATAATAAATAATGGATATGCCGTATTATATCTAATAGCTCAAAAACTCGTTGCTAAATCTACGGAAGATGGTTATTTGGTTGGTTCAAGAGGATCCGTTGGGTCTTCATTTGTAGCAACTATGTCTGATATCACTGAAGTTAATGGATTGCCACCGCATTATGTATGTCCTAAGTGTAAGAAATCAGAATTCTTTTTAGATGGTTCAATAAGTTCAGGGGCAGATTTACCAGATAAAAATTGTCCTGATTGTGATGTACCATATATAAAAGATGGTCATGATATACCGTTTGAAACCTTCTTAGGGTTTGAAGGAGATAAAGAACCTGATATTGACCTTAACTTTTCAGGAGAGTATCAAGGGGTAGTACATAGGTATACAGAAGTACTATTTGGTAAGGGTCATACATTTAAAGCAGGAACAATTGGAACAATAGCAGAAAAAACAGCTTATGGATATGTAAAAAAATATTTAGATGAAAGAGAAATTATAACCTCTTCAGCTGAAATAGAAAGACTTACACTTGGTTGTACAGGAATAAAAAGAACTACAGGACAACATCCAGGTGGAATAATGGTTGTACCAGCTGATAATGAAATTTATAATTTTTGTCCTATACAACATCCAGCTGATGATAATGATACAGATGTTGTAACAACACATTTTGATTATCATTCAATAAGTGGTAGATTATTAAAATTAGATATACTTGGACATGATGATCCTACTGTTCTTAGAATGTTACAAGATTTAACAGGACTTGATCCGAAAACAATACCTTTAAATGATGAAAAAGTTCTTAGTCTTTTTACATCACCAGAAGCATTAGGCGTTACAAAAGAGGAACTAGAATGTGAAGTTGGAAGTTATGGACTACCTGAATTTGGTACCAAATTTGTAAGAGGGATGCTTGTTGATACACAGCCTAAGACTTTTGCAGATTTAGTAAGAATATCAGGACTTTCCCATGGTACGGATGTTTGGCTTAATAATGCTCAATATTATATAAAAGAAGGCTTTACTACATTAAGAGATTGTATAGCAACAAGAGATGATATTATGGTTTACTTAATGTATAAAGGACTACCACCAAAGAATGCATTTACAATAATGGAAAAAGTAAGAAAAGGAAAAGGTCTTTCAGAAGATGATGAAAAACTTATGAAAGAACATGAAGTACCAGAATGGTATATTGGATCATGTAAAAAGATAAAATATATGTTCCCTAAAGGTCATGCTGTTGCATATGTAATGATGGCTGTTAGAATAGCATATTACAAGGTATATTATCCAGAAGCATATTATGCAACTTATTTTACAGTTAGAGCTGATGATTTTGATGCGAACTTAGTGTGTCTTGGAGACGGTGCTGTGCATACAAAACTTCAAGAATTATATGAGCTTGGAAATAATGCAAGTGTAAAAGACAAAGGATTAATAACTGTATTAGAATTATGCTTTGAGGCTTATAAAAGAGGCGTGAAATTCTTACGAGTAGATTTATATAAATCAGAAGGAATAAAATTTAAAATTGAAGATGGAGCACTTCGCTTACCATTAAATTCTTTGCCTGGAGTTGCGGATAATGCAGCCAAAAATATAGTAGAAGCAAGAGTAAAAGGTGAATTTATATCTAAAGAAGATTTAAGAATAAGAGCAGGAGTTTCAAAAACTGTTATAGAAAGTTTAAGCAATCATGGATGCTTGGATGGTTTATCAGAAACGAATCAATTATCTTTATTCTAGAAATACTAAGACTTAAAAATATACCTTTAATGTAAAACAAAAGAATGAATTAATATCTAAATTCAAGCTTTTATTTATAACTCTTGTATTTATCTATTATTTATGATATTATGTACTTAGTTTTTAATGTCAATAGGCTATAAAAGTGGAGTGGGAAATTACCCGCTCTTTCTATTTGTAACGCAACTACTTTAATATAGTTGCGTTTTTGATTATGATTTTATAATTAAAAACGAATGCATTAATTTTAAAACTGAATATAGCAGAGGAGGTTTCATAAATTTGAGAAAAGATATGTTACTTGAAAAAGTAGAAGAATTAGTTAAACCAATAGTAGAAGAATTATCATATGAGTTATACTATTTGGAATATGTAAAAGAAAATGGCGAATATTATTTAAGAATTTATATTGATAAAGAAGAAGATAGTATATCACTAAACGATTGCGAAAAAGTTTCAAGAAGAGTTAGTGAAATACTAGACGTTGAAGATCCAATTGAAGATTCATACTATTTAGAAGTTTCTTCACCAGGATTAAATAGAGGACTTTATAAAGAAGAACATTTTAAAAAGTTTATTGGAAGAGAAGTTTTAGTAAGATTTAATGGATCTTTAGAAGGTATGAAGAAAATACAAGGTATATTAAAAGAAGCTGACAATGAGTTTATAACAGTTCAGGGAGAAAAAGAATTAAAAATTCCAACTGAAAAAATAAAAGGTGCAAACTTAGAGGGAGAAATATAAATAAGGAGGAGATTAAAATGAATGAAGAGTTTGTAGGGGCTCTTAAAGAGATAGTAAAGGAAAAAGGAATATCAGAAGATTTACTTTTTACTACTATTGAAGATGCAATGGTTGCTGCGTATAAAAAGAATTATGCAAATTTAAATACATCAGCACAAAATGTTAAGATAAGTATAAATAGAGAAAATGGGGAAATTCACGTATATGCTCAAAAAATGGTTGTTGATGAGGTTTATGATGAAGTAACAGAAATTTCATTAGAAGAAGCCAAAGCAATTAACCCTAAGTATGAAGTTGATGATATTGTGGATTTAGAAGTAACTCCTAAAAACTTTGGAAGAGTAGCAGCTCAACTTGCTAAACAAGTAGTTACACAAAGAATTAAAGAAGCTGAAAGAAATATAATTTATAGTGAATATAAAGAAAAAGAATTTGATATAATAACAGGTACTATATTAAGAAAAGATAAAGGTATGGTTTTTGTTAGTTTGGGCAAGATTGAAGGTATAATAGGTCCTAATGAACAAATGTCAAATGAAGACTATAGATTTAATGAAAAATTAAAACTATATATAGTTGAAGTTAAAAATACTTCAAAAGGAGCTCAAGTTCATGTCTCAAGAACACATCCAGGTTTAGTTAAGAGATTATTTGAATTAGAAGTTCCAGAAATATTTAATGGTGTAGTTGAAATTAAGAGTATTTCAAGAGAAGCAGGATCAAGAAGCAAGATAGCAGTGTATTCTAACGATGAAGAAGTAGATGCAATGGGAGCTTGTGTAGGTCCTAAAGGTGTTAGAGTTCAAAATATAGTAAATGAACTTAAAAATGAAAAAATAGATATAATAAAATGGAGTAAAGATCCAGCAGAATTTATTTCTAATGCATTAAGTCCAGCAAAAGTAATAAGTTCAGAAATAAATGAAGATAGCAAATCAGCTAAAATAGTAGTTGCTGATGATCAACTTTCATTGGCTATTGGTAAAGAAGGCCAAAATGTAAGACTTGCAGCAAAACTTACTAATTGGAAAATAGATATAAAAAGCAAGTCACAACAAGAAGCTTTAGAAGCAGAAGAAGAAAAGGCTATAGATCAAGATGTAGATATGTCAGAAGAAACTATAGGAAATGTGGCTGAATTAGATCTTAAATGTGAAGATATAGAAGAATAGGAGAGGTGTTTTTAATGAAAGTTAAGAAAATTCCTCTAAGAATGTGCACTGGTTGCATGGAAATGAAACCTAAGAAAGAACTAATAAGAATAGTTAAAAGCCCAGAAGGTGATATATCAGTTGATCTAACTGGTAAAAAATCAGGAAGAGGTGCTTACATTTGTAGAGATATAGAATGTTTTGAAAAAGCATTTAAAGCTAAAAGATTAAGTAGAAACTTAGATAGCTCTATAAGTGAACAAATATATGAAAGACTAAAGGATGAAATAGAAAATGAATAAGTTCTATAATTTTTTAGGTATTGCCAAAAAATCAGGAAATTTGTTAGAGGGTTATAGTAAATGTGACGATTTAAGAAATAAACTTGATATTTATTTGTTTATAATATCTAATGATTTATCACAGTCTTCAAAAGAAAAATTTATAAAACATTGTGTTCAAAGAAATATACCATATATTAATAGTTTCTCCAAAGAAGAATTAGGAAGTCCTATTGGTCGTGATCAAATTATGATACTAGGAATCCTAGATAAAAATATGGCAAAAAAATTGCTTGAAATATATGAGGAGGAGAAACAATATATGAGTAGATAATAATAACGGGGGTGACTTTATGTCAAAAATAAGAGTATACGAATTAGCAAAAGAACTTAATGTAAGTTCAAAAGATTTAATAACATTATTAATGGATGAGTTTGGTGTGGAAGTTAAAAATCATATGAGTGCTATTGAGGATGAAGAAGCTCAATTAATAAAAGAATTATTAGCAACTAAACCAGAATATGCTGAAGGAAGTTCAGAAGAAGCAAAAAGTTTAGTTGATGAATATGAAGAAATTCTACAAAACGAGCTTAACAAAGCTAAAAAGAAAAAGAAAAAGAATAAAAGAGAAGATAAAGACGATGAAAATGAAGAACTTGAGACTGAAGTAATTGAAATTGGAGAAACTATTACAGTTAAGGAATTAGCTGAAAAATTAAATAAACCTTCAAATGATGTTATCAGAACATTAATTTTCTCAGGAGTTATGGCAGCAATAAATCAAGAAATAGATTTCGCAACAGCTGAAAAAGTATGTGAAAGCTATGGTGTAATACTAGAAAAGTTAGAAGTTACAGAAGAACTTGAAGCAGTAGAAGTTGAAGAAGATGATGAAGAAAATCTTGCAAAAAGACCACCAATAGTAACTGTTATGGGTCATGTTGACCACGGTAAAACATCGTTACTTGATGCTATAAGAAAAGCAAAAGTTACTGATACAGAAGCAGGTGGTATAACTCAACATATAGGAGCTTATACTATAAATATAAATGGTGAAGAAATTACATTCTTAGATACTCCAGGCCATGAAGCTTTTACAGCAATGAGAGCACGTGGAGCACAAGTAACAGATGTAGTTATATTAGTTGTTGCAGCTGATGATGGAATCATGCCTCAAACTAAAGAAGCAATTAATCACTGTAAAGCAGCTGGCGTACCAATGGTTGTTGCTATAAATAAAATTGATAAACCAGGTGCAAATCCAGATAGAGTTAAACAAGAATTAACAGAACATGGATTAGTAGTAGAAGAGTGGGGCGGAGACGTTATATGTGAAGAAGTATCTGCAAAGAGTAATTTAAATATTGACAAACTACTTGAAATGGTATTACTTACAGCTGAAATGCTTGAACTTAAAGCTAACAAAGAAAGAAAAGCAAAAGGAACAGTAATCGAAGCTAAGCTTGATAAGGGTAGAGGTCCAGTTGCTACATTATTAGTTCAAAATGGTACTTTACATGTTGGTGACGCAATTATTGTAGGATCTACATATGGTAGAATAAGAGCAATGTTTGATGATACAGGTAAAAAAATCAAATCTGCTGGTCCATCAATTCCAGTTGAAGTTTTAGGTCTTTCAGAAGTTCCAGAAGCTGGAGATAGATTTAATCAAGTGAAAGATGAAAAAACAGCTAGAATAATGGCAGATAAGAGAAAAGATAAAGAAAAATCTGACTCATTAATGAGTGGTAATAGAGTTTCTTTAGAAGATTTATATAGTCAAATTAAAGAAGGAAAAGTTAAAGAACTTGGTATAATAGTAAAAGCCGATGTTCAAGGATCAGTTCAAGCTATTAATCAATCACTAGAAAAACTTTCAACAGATGATGTTAAAGTAAGAGTAATTCATGGTGGTGTTGGTGCAATAACAGAAACTGACATAACTTTAGCAACTGCTTCAAATGCAATAGTTATTGGATTTAATGTAAGACCTGATAATAATGCAGTAGCACAAGCTGATAAAGAAAATGTAGAGATAAAAACTTATAGAATAATTTATGATGCTATAGAAGATGTTAAATCAGCTATGATAGGAATGCTTGAACCAGAATATAAAGAAGTTATTTTAGGATCAGCAGAAGTAAGAGAAACTTATAAGATTTCAAATGTTGGAACAATTGCTGGTTGTTATGTACTAAATGGTAAGCTTCAAAGAAATGCTGAAACAAGAGTTATAAGAGATGGTATAGTTATTTTTGAATCAAGCTTATCATCATTAAAGAGATTTAAAGATGACGTTAAAGAAGTTAATACTGGATATGAATGTGGATTGACAGTAGAAAAATTCAATGACGTTAAAGAAGGCGATATCCTTGAATGCTTTATGATGGAGGCAATCAAGAGAAAAGAGCTATAAAGAGGTGATGTAAATGCCAAACTATAGAGGCGGCAGAATTAACGAAGAATTTAAAAGAGAAATAAGTAACATTATTCAAAATGAAATTAAAGACCCTAGACTTACTGCTATGATTTCTGTTACAGACGTTAAGGTTACTAAAGACTTAAGATATGCTAAGGTATATGTAAGTATATTCTCAACAAAAGAGGAAGAAAAAAAGGATAACTTTACGGCTTTAAAGAGTGCTAGTGGATTTATAAGAAAAATCCTAGGTCAAAGAATAAATGTAAGACACAACCCAGAAATATTATTTGAATTAGATGACTCAATAAATTATGCAATGCATATTGATGAGTTAATTCAAAAGGTAAAAGATAAATAATGTCTTTACAAAGTATAAAGGAAGAGATATTAAAAGCTAAAAAGATTGGATTATCTTTTCATACATCTCCTGATGGAGATGCTATAGGAAGTACTTTATCACTTCTTAAAGCACTTAGAACTATAGGAAAAGATGCTTATATTATTTCAAGAGATGTTATCCAAGATAACCTCTCTTTCCTTTCTTTATCTGAAGAAGTTGATGGAAATACACTAGAACCAGACCAATACACTGATTTAGTTATAGTAATGGATTGTGGTAATGTAGAGAGAATTTCTGCAAATTTAGATAATTATAATGGAAAAATTATAAATATTGATCATCATTTATCAAATGAACAATATGGATATATAAATTATGTAGATCCTAAAGCAGCAGCCACAGCAGAAATATCATATTTACTTATAAAAGAATTAGGTATTGATCTTAGTAAAAAAGACGAGAATAATTTAGAGATGGCAAAAGCAATTTATACATCTTTAGTTACAGATACGGGGTCTTTTAGACATTCTAATGTTACAAAGAGAACACACACAATAGCTTCAGAACTTATAGGGTTAGGATTAGACAATAGTAAAGTACACAGCAGTCTTTTTGATAATAGGGAATTTAATAAAATAAAATTAATGGGTTATGTGTTATCAAATTTAGAATTAGCATTAAATAATAAAGTAGCAGTAATGGAAATACCATATCATATACTAGAAAAATTTAATTTATTAACAACAGATACTTCAGATATAATTTCTTTTGGTCTTGGAATAAAGGGCATAGAAGTTGCTATATTATTAAAAGAATCAGAAAAAGGAATTAAAACTAGTTTAAGATCAAAAAACAATGTTGATGTAAGAAAAGTAGCAGAAATATACGGTGGTGGTGGACACATTAAAGCAGCAGGTGCCCTTCAAAAAGGTGTAAATTTAGAAGAAGCTAAAAATAATTTACTAAAAACAATAAAAGAAGAGATGAAGTTATGAATGGTGTACTAAATGTATTTAAAAATAAAGGAATGTCTTCTTTTGATGTAGTTAGAAAAATAAAATTTACAGCAAAAGAAAAAAAAGTTGGACATACAGGAACTCTTGATCCAGAAGCTGAAGGTGTTTTACCAGTTTGTCTAGGAAAAGCAACTAAGATTATAGATTATATAATGAATTCTAGAAAAGTATATAAGGTAAAATTGTTGCTAGGTAAAAATACAACTACCTATGATTTAGAAGGTGAAGTTGTAAAAGAAAGAGACACTTCTCATATAAAAGAAAATGATGTAAAAGAAAGTATACTTTCTTTTATGGGGGAATATGATCAAGTCCCACCAATGTATTGTGCATTGAAACAAAATGGAGTAAGACTTTATCAACTTGCAAGACAAGGAATTGAAGTTGAAAGAGAAGCAAGACGTATTACTATTTATGATATTTGTGAGATTGATTATGATTTACCGTATGTGTCTTTTAAAGTTACATGTTCAAAAGGTACATATATAAGAAGCTTATGTTATGACATTGGTGAAAAATTAAATGTAGGAGCAACCATGGTTAATTTAATAAGAACTGAAACTTCTGTATTTAAAGAAGAAGATAGTATTAATATTGAAGATTTAACACCAGAAAATATTGAAAGCTATATAATAAGTATGGAAGAGGCACTTTCATCTTATCCTAAATTGACAGTGAATACTTCATTTACAAAATTATTAGTCAATGGAGTAAAGGTATATGATAAAAGATTAAGCGATGAAGTTATAGAAAATAATATTTTGTATAGAGTATATAATAAAGAAAATACTTTTATAGGACTTGGCATGAAAGATAGCAAAGGATTTAAGATACAAAAGTTATTATTTTAAAGTGGGAGTAATAAAGATGATTATTATAGAAAACAACTTTGAAGATGTACAAACTTATGATAATTATGTTGCTCTTGGAAGTTTTGATGGATTACATATAGGACATTTATCATTAATAGATGAAGTTACCAGGATAGCAAAAAAAAATAATGGTAAAAGTATGGTCTTTACATTCAAAAATCATCCAAGAAAATTTATAAATCCAAGTAATACTCTTAAACTTTTGATGGAAAATGATGACAAGATAAAGATGTTAGAAGATAAGGGTATTGATATAGCATATTTTGCAAATTTTAATGAAGAATTTATGAAAATAACACCAGAAGAATTTATAAAATTTCTATGTATTAATTTAAATATAAAAGGAATAGTAGTAGGCTTTAATTATAAATTTGGATATAAAAATTCAGGTGATACTAAACTTTTAAAAGAACTTGAAAAAAAATATGAATACGAATTACATGTTATGGATTCATGTACATATAAAGATGAAGTTATAAGTAGTACTCGAATTAGAAAAGAATTAGAAGCTGGTAATGTTTCAGAAGCTAGTATCATGTTAAATAGACCATATATTATAAAAGGCGAAATTGTACATGGTCGAGAAATTGGAAGAATGATGGGATTTCCGACGGCTAATTTAAAGTATAATAAAGACATTATTTTACCTAAAATAGGTGTATATTATACTAATGTTAGAGTCAATAATAAAATATATAGAGGAATCACTAACATAGGAAATAATCCAACAGTTAATGGCAAAGAGATTACTTTAGAAACTAATATTTTAAATTTTGATGATGACATTTATGGAAAGATTATGGAAGTTAATTTTATAAAAAAAATAAGAGATCAAAAGAAATTTGATTCTGTAGATGATTTAGTAAATGAACTTAAAAACAATAAATTATTTGCAGAGAAAGAAGAAATAGTTGTTAAATAATATTTATTTACAATAATCATTAGTTTTGATATAATACACATTGAACCTACTTCTAAGTTTGAAGGTGCCATCTTTTTACTTGGAAATAAGGGGATAAAATACACGGAGGTGCACTTATGGATAAGGCAAGAAAATTAGAAATTATTAAACAATACGGAAGAAGTGAAGGAGACACTGGTTCACCAGAAGTTCAAATCGCTTTATTAACAGAAAGAATTAACTCATTAACAGGACATTTAAAAGTTCACAAAAAAGATCATCATTCAAGAAGAGGTCTTTTAATGATGGTTGGACATAGAAGAGGTCTTCTAAACTATTTAGCTGATCAAGATATCGAAAGATACAGAACAATAGTAAAACAATTAGGTTTAAGAAGATAATTTTTAGAGCGGATCTTCCGCTCTATTATTTTAAAAAAATTATAAAAAATATAAAGAGAGTTTGAAAGGAGGGTTTCAAAGATGAATAACGTTTTATCAACTAACATTGCTGGAAAAGAAATGAAAGTTGAATTCGGGAAAATAGGTATGCTATCAAATGCAGCTACATTCATGAGCTACGGAGATACTGTTATTTTAACTAATGTTAATGCATCAAGTGAGCCAAGAGTAGGAATTGATTTTTTCCCTCTAAGTGTTGAATATGAAGAAAGATTATATGCGGTAGGTAAAATACCAGGTGGTTTTATAAAGAGAGAAGGAAGACCGTCAGAAAAAGCTATATTAAATGGTAGAGCTGTAGATAGAACTCTAAGACCTTTATTCCCAAAAGGATATAGAAATGATGTTCAAGTAGTTTGTACTGTTGTTTCTGTAGAAAAGGATAATTTACCAGAAATATTAGCTATTAATGCAGCATCAATGGCATTATGCTTATCAAGCATACCTTTTACAATCCCAGTTGCAGCTGTTCAAGTCGGACTTATAGATGATAATTTTATTGTTAATCCAAATGCAACTGAACGTGAAGAAAGTACTCTTCATTTAACAGTTTGTGCAACTAAAGAAAGAGTAATGATGATAGAAGCAGGTGGAAATGAAATTCCTGAAGATACTATGATTGCTGCTATTAAATTTGGATTTGATGAATGTCAAAAAATAATTAACTTCCAAGAAGAAGCAGTTAGTAAATTTGGTAAGGAAAAAGATGTTCCAACATTATTTACTGTTGATGAAGAAGTAGAAAAAGATATAAAAGAATTTGCTTCAGATATGATAAAAGAAGCCATGTATATAACTGATAAAGATGAAAGAAATGCAGCTATAGATGCTGTTAATCAAAAAGTTAAAGAAGAATTTGGCGAAAAATATGAAGATAAATTTGGAGATATAAAAGAAGTACTTTATAACATGCAAAAGAAAGTCGTAAGACATATGTTATTAAAAGACAAGAGAAGACCTGATGGAAGAGCTTTTGATGAGGTGAGACCTTTAGGCTGTGAAGTTGGATTACTTCCAAGAACTCATGGAACAGGATTATTTACAAGAGGATTAACTCAAGTAATGACAGTAGCAACATTAGGTGCTGTAGGAGATATACAAATCTTAGATGGAATAGATGAGGCTCAATCAAAGAGATATATGCATCACTATAACTTCCCAGGATATAGTGTAGGAGAAGTAAAACCTTTAAGAGGACCAGGTAGAAGAGAAATAGGTCATGGAGCTTTAGCAGAAAGAGCACTTGAACCATTAATCCCATCTGAAGAAGAATTCCCATATACAATTAGATTAGTATCAGAAGTATTAAGTTCAAATGGATCTACTTCACAAGCATCAGTTTGTGGGTCAACATTAGCATTATTAGATGCAGGTGTTCCAATAAAAAGACCAGCAGCAGGTATTGCTATGGGATTAATTACTTCAGAAGACTTATCAGAAGAACAAGTATTAACTGATATTCAAGGAATAGAAGATTTCTTCGGAGATATGGACTTTAAGGTAGCAGGTACTACTGAAGGAATTACATCAATCCAAGTTGATACTAAGCTTAAAGGATTTAGTTTTAATGTAGTAGAAAATGCAATTCGAGATGCTAGAAAAGCTAGATTAACTATAATAGATAAAATTAATGAATGTATATCAGAACATAGAGAAGATGTTTCTTTATATGCTCCAAAGACAGAAACAATTCAAATAGATCCAGACAAGATAAGATCTGTAATAGGCGCAGGTGGTAAAGTTATCAATAAGATAATTCAAGATACAGGCGTTAAAATTGATATAAAAGAAGATGGATCTGTATTTGTAAGTTCAAGTGATCACGAAGGTGTTAAAGAAGCAATAAAGATAATCGAAGGATTAACTAAAGATGTTAAGGCTGGAGAAATTTATTTAGGTAAAGTAACTAAAATAACTACATTTGGAGCTTTTGTTGAAATTCTTCCAAATAAAGAAGGCTTAGTTCATATATCTAAATTAGATAAAGAAAGAGTTAATAAAGTAGAAGATGTTGTTTCTGTAGGAGATGAAATCTTAGTAAAAGTTACTGAAATTGATTCACAAGGTAGAATAAATCTTTCAAGAAAAGATGTTCTTTTAGATCAAGAAAACAAAGAAGAAAAATAAAGGGCAATTAAATTGCCTTTTTATTCTTTTTTCATATGTTTTTTATATAAATATATATAAATTAATGACTTTAAAATCGCTTTGGCGATTTTTTTATTATAATCATTTAAAATTTCCCCTTAACATATAGCATGGATTGTAATTGTTAGTATATAAATATAATAATAAAAAAATTTCATATTAAAATTTATTATGGGAAAAATATTTTTATACCTGCATGATTTTAAGTAATTCATAGATGGAAGGAGAGCAATAATTATGTATAATACGTATACTTTAGATAATGGACTTAGAGTTATAACAGAAAAGATAGATCACTTAAATTCAGTAAGTGTTGGAATAATGATACAAAATGGTTCTAGAAATGAGGTTGAGGAAGTAAATGGAATATCTCATTTTATTGAACACATGTTTTTTAAAGGAACTAAAAAAAGAAGTGCAAAACAAATAGTAGAAGAAATAGAAAATGTAGGTGGACAAATAAATGCATTTACTAGTAAAGAAGCAACTTGCTATTATATAAAAGCGTTAAATACTCATTTAGATTTAAGTTTAGATGTACTTTCAGATATGATATTAAATTCAAATTTTGATGAAGAAGAAATAGAAAAGGAAAAAGGTGTAGTAATAGAAGAAATTAATATGAGTCAGGATTCGCCAGAAGATGTGTTAGATGATGAACATTCAAGGGCTGTTTTTAGAGAGAATCCATTATCATATCCTATACTTGGAACTATACCTAAAATAAAATCTTTTACTAGAGAAAAAATTTTAAATTTCATATCAGAAAAATATACTCCTTACAATTCAGTAATATCAGTTTGTGGAAAATTTGATGAGAATGAATTGAAAAAATTAATAGAAGATTGTTTTGGTAGTTGGAAAAGTAAAGAAAAATACATACCTGAGTATAATACACCAATAATACATTGTAAATCAGGATATGTGAATAAAGAGATAGAGCAATTACATATTTCTTTAGGGTTAAAGGGGTTACCATATAGAGATAAAAATAGTTATCCATTAGTACTTTTAAACAATGTTTTGGGTGGAGGAGCTTCTTCTATACTTTTTCAAAAAGTAAGAGAGGAATTAGGACTATGTTACACAATTTGTTCTTATTTGCAACCGTTTCAAGGTATAGGAACTATAAATATATATACAGGTCTGAGCAAAAATTATGCACATAAAGCACTTGAAGTTATAAATAAAGAAGTAATAGAATTCTCAAATAATGGAATAACAAAGAATCAATTAGAAATTAGTAAAGAGAAAATAAAAGCTACGTATATTTTAGGACTAGAAAGTACGAGTTCAAGAATGTTTGCAAATGCTAAAAGTTATCTTTTTACTAATGAGGTATTTACAGAAGAGGAAGTTATAAGAAGAATAGATGCTATAAATCAAAATGACATACAAAACGTTTTAGATGAATGTTTTAAACCAGGAATATTAAATGCTGGCTATGTAGGTCAAGAGGTAAATCACAATGAGTTAAGTAGAATAATATTGGCAGATACAAAAGCATATAATAATTCTTCAAATAGAGATAAAGTTAACATATAAATTTATTTTGTAATAAATATACTTCTTTAATCATATTATGTTATGAGCAAATAAGGAGGATATATATTATGGGAGAATTAAATAATATAAAATATTTAAGTGATATAGAGAAATATGAGTTGATAAATATAAATGATGGTGAAAAATACGATTATTTGGCAAATAATGATTTAATAATAGATGATGATGGAAACTTTAAATTTTTAATTATTAATACAAGTACTAGCAAATTTAGCATGTTTGGTAGCAAAGAGTTTTTAGAAATTCCTTGGGAATGTGTAAAAAAAATAGGGTCTAAAACAATAATACTTGATGCAGATGATGAAATAGTAAAAAAAATTAAACTTTAAAAAAAGTTAAACTTTAAAATGGTATGCAAATATTATATTATTAAGGATGTAATATTTGTAATCATGAAGGGAGGATATTTATTAAAATAAATTAAGTATAAAGACTTATATTTAACTATTTTGATAAATAATTAAACACATGAAGATAGTTGTTCAAAAATTTGGAGGAACTTCGGTTTCAACACCAGAAAAAAGACAAAGAGTAATTGAAAAAGTAAAACAAGCAAAAAAAGAAGGATATAATCCAGTTGTAGTTGTTTCTGCAATGGGAAGAAAAGGTGAGCCTTATGCAACTGATACATTATTATCTTTAGTAAATGAAGATTTTAAAATATCCAATAAACTAGCTCAAGATTTACTTATGTGTTGTGGTGAGTTTATTAGCTCTGTTGTAATGAGTAATGATTTATATGCTGCAGGAATAGATGCAGTTCCATTAACAGGTGGGCAAGCTGGAATTATAACTAATAACAATTTCACTGATGCAAAATGTATAGATACTAATCCAAAGAAAATATTAGACTTAATATCTCAAGGTAGAATTCCTGTAGTTACAGGTTTCCAAGGAATGTGTGAAGATGGATATTTTACAACACTAGGAAGAGGTGGAAGTGATACAACAGCATCAATACTTGGAGTTGCCCTTCAAGCAGAAAGTATAGAGATTTACACTGATGTAGATGGTATTATGACAGCTGATCCAAGACTTGTAGAAGACGCTAGTTTAATAGATGTAATAAGCTATAATGAAGTTTTTCAATTAGCTGATCAAGGTGCTAGTGTTATTCATCCAAGGGCAATAGAACTAGCAATGAAAGCTAATATTCCTTTAGTTATTAAGAATACAATGAGTAATTGCAAAGGAACGTTAATAAATAACTTTGGTGATAAAGAAAATGAAAGAATTATAACAGGAATAACACATCAAAAAGATAGAATTCAAGTTTTAATTAAGCTTGTTGAAAATGAAGGAAACATGAAATATCAAGATGTATTAGACTTATTAGCTGCAAATAAAATAAGTCTGGATCTAATAAATATATTTCCTGATAGACAAGTATTTACAATAAATTCTAAAGTTAAAGAAACTGTAGAAAATATATTGACTAATTTTAATTTAAAATATCATTTAATAGAAGAGTGCAGCACTATAGCAGTTATAGGCTCTAGAATGAATGGAAGACCAGGTGTTATGGCTAAAATAATTAAATCTTTAGTTACAGCCAATATAGAAGTATTACAGACAGCTGACTCTAATATGACAATTTGGTGTTTAATTCATTCGAAAAATACTAAAAAAGCTATAAATGTACTTCATAAAACTTTTAATTTATCTTAGATGAAATAAGTAGGTATATAATAATTCCTTCCGTACAAAATAATTGTATGGGAGGAATGTTTTTATGAACAATATATTCAATGGTGAAAATAATAATGAAAAAAATTACAACAGTGAAGCCGAAAACAAAATGCAATCTATAAGGGAATTTGGAAATACAGCCCCTGTAACGCCAAATAAAAGTATACAAGTTTTGTCTATAATAGGTCAAATAGAGGGTCATATGGTATTACCACCTCAGACTAAAGCAACAAGATATGAGCATATTATACCTCAATTGATAGATCTAGAACAAAACGATAATGTTAAAGGTATTCTAATTGTATTAAATACTGTTGGTGGAGATGTAGAGGCAGGTCTTGCTATTGCAGAAATGATAAGAAGTATATCTAAGCCAACTGTATCAATAGTAACAGGCGGAGGTCATTCAATAGGAGTACCTCTTGCAACAGCTTCAGATTATTCTTTTATCACTCCATCTGCAACAATGATAGTTCATCCAGTTAGAATGAATGGATTTATAATAGGAGTAGCACAAACTTTTGAATACTTTAAAAAGATGCAAGAAAGAATAAATGAATTTATTACAAGGACATCACATATTAAAGAAGAAGAATTGGAAAATTTCATGCTACAAACAAATGAATTATTAAATGATGTGGGAACAATACTTATTGGTAAGCAAGCAGTTGATTGTGGACTTATAGATGAAGTTGGCGGAATAAAAGAAGCCTTATCAAAATTAAAAGAATTAACTGAATAATAATTAAGTATTTAAACAGCTATAGAAAAAAATTATAGCTGTTTTTTATTTTTAGTGGTATCTTATTAAAGGAGAAGTTTTATCTATGTAGAAATAATTAACAATGAGGTGATTAAATGTGAGCAGAAGTGGAACTAAAAGAAGCAATAAAAAAACTAAAAAAGAAAGCAATATAAATAATGATATATTAGGAATAATATATATGGCAATAGGCGTAATACTTGCCATAGCTATATACACTTCTTTAGCAGGATTACTATCCTCTTTAGCACAAAATTTTTCTTATTTATTAATAGGTGTAGGCTCTTATGCAATACCTATATATCTAATATATTTTGGTTTTCAATATATCAAAACTAGAGGTAATGTAAAGTTTGGGAAAAGATTTTTAGGAATATTAATGTTAGTATTAATATTAATATTAACCTGCTCAGTTATAAATATTCAAATGATGAATGATACAGATAGTTTTGGAGATAACATTAGATTTATTATTGATAATAAGGGAAGTTTACATGGTGGATTAATAGCTTATTTTATATGTTACCCTTTATATAGGTTTATGGGGGCAATAGGGACTTATATATTATTTTTCACTTTATCTGCTATTGCACTTATATTAATATTTGATATCAATTTATATGATTTAGTGATTGTAGCCAAAGACAAAGGAAAAAAAATAAAAAGCGAGAGAAATGTAAAATCTAAATTTAAAAAAGATGTTAAAGTTTTAGATAATACATTTGTAAACGTGGTTGAAAAAGATGAAGACGTTCCAATAATTAGCAAAGAAAAAGATGCTTTTTTATCAAGTGTAGATAAAAAAATAAAGATTTTAGATTTTATGAAAAATGATAATATTAAAGATGATGTAGAAGGTGAATTCTCGTCTGATATAGAAAATCAAATTACTGAAAATATTGTAGAAGAGAAGAAAGCCACTCATAAAAAAATAAAATTAAATAGTGAAGAAAAACAAAATATGAGCAGTGAAATAGAAGAAAATCTTTATCAAGAACAAGATAAAGAGAATATGCCATATTCTTATCCAGGTTTAGAACTTTTAAAGATTAACAAAAAACTTAAGGGTTCTGATAAAAAAGAACTGATAGAAAATGCTAGCAAGCTTGAAGAAATATTGTCAAATTTTGGGGTGGATGCAAAAGTGACTCAAGTAACAAAGGGTCCATCAGTTACAAGATTTGAATTACAACCAAGCCCTGGGGTTAAAGTTAGTAAAATAGTTAATTTATCAGATGATATAGCTCTTGGATTAGCAGCGTCAGGAATTAGAATAGAAGCACCTATTCCAGGAAAGGCAGCTATAGGAATAGAAGTTCCTAATTCATATCAAGTAGCAGTATTTTTAAGAGAAGTTTTAGAATCAAAAGAATTTATTAATTCAAGTAAAAAATTAGCTTTTGCTCTTGGAAAAGATATTTCAGGGAAATGCGTTGTAGGAGACTTAAGTAAGATGCCACATACATTAATTGCAGGGGCAACTGGTTCAGGAAAAAGTGTATGTATAAATTCTTTAATAATAAGTCTATTATATAAATATAGTCCAAATGAAGTTAAATTGCTTATGGTGGATCCTAAGGTTGTTGAACTAAATGTTTATAATGGAATACCACATCTTTTAATTCCAGTAGTTACTGATCCTAAAAAGGCAGCAGCAGCACTTAATTGGGCAGTAAATGAAATGACAAAAAGATATAAGCTTTTTGCTGAAATGGGTGTTAGAAATATGGAATCATATAATGAATTATTTAATAAAGGAGTAATAGAAGAAAAACTTCCTTATATAGTAATCATAGTAGATGAATTGGCAGATTTAATGATGGTTTGTCCTAATGATGTAGAAGATTATATAGGTAGATTAGCACAAATGGCTAGAGCAGCAGGTATGCATTTAGTAATAGCAACTCAAAGACCATCAGTAGATGTAATAACAGGTGTAATTAAAGCTAATATACCATCTAGAATATCATTTGCAGTTTCGTCTCAAATAGATTCTAGAACAATACTTGATAGTTCTGGTGCAGAAAAACTTCTTGGTAAAGGAGATATGTTGTATTATCCAGTTGGTGAAAGTAAACCACTTAGAGTACAAGGTTGCTTTATATCAGAAGAAGAGGTAGAACAAGTTATATCCTTTGTAAAATCAAGTCAAGGTACTAGTAATTATGAAGAAGAAATAATAGAGCATATAAATAATGAAGCTCAATCATCAATATCAGAAAATGGTGATGATGTTGATGAACTACTTAATGATGCCATAAATGCGGTAATTGAATACGAGCAAGCATCAACTTCTTTTCTTCAAAGGAAACTTAGGATAGGATTTAATAGGGCTTCTAGAATAATGGATCAGTTAGAAGAAAGAGGTATAATATCTGAAAAAGATGGAAGTAGACCAAGAAAGATATTGATTACCAAAGAAGAATTATATGATGATAAAGATGAGAATTAAAAAAGAAAACTTAAATAATTAATTATAGTTGATAATATAGCTATAAATATTATAATTAATTTGGTATAATTAAAAACATTAAAATACAGGAGGACAAAAACTTGACTAAGTACAAAGTTGGAATGGTGAGTTTAGGATGCGATAAAAATAGAGTGGATTCTGAAATCATCCTTGGAAAAATGAGTAATGAATATGAAATAACTAATAATGCAAAAGAAGCAGATGTTATAATTGTAAATACATGTGGGTTTATAGAGTCAGCTAAACAAGAATCAATAGATACTATTTTAGAAATGGCTGAATATAAAAATAATTACAAGTGTAAGCTTCTTATAGCAACAGGATGTTTAATACAAAGATATGGTGATGAATTAAAAAATCTTATACCTGAAATAGACATAATGTTAGGAGTTAATGATTATAATAAAATAGATAAAGTTATTACAGAACTTATTGAAGGAGATAAAGAAGCTTCTCAATTATTAAATTATTCTGATGAAAACATAAATGAAGGAGACAGAATTCTTACAACACAAAAGGAAAGTGCATATATAAGAATTGCAGAAGGTTGTAATAATTTTTGCACATATTGTATAATTCCTAAAATAAGGGGAAAATTTAGAAGTAGAAGGATGGAAAATATAATTAGTGAAGCTACAGACTTAGCAAGTAAAGGTGTTAAAGAGTTAATATTAATAGCTCAAGATACAACACAATATGGTAGTGATATTTATGGTAAGAAAAATCTTCATGTATTATTAAAAGAGTTATCTAAAATAGAAGGAATAAAGTGGATTAGAGTATTATATTGCTATCCGGAAGCCATATATGATGAATTAATAGAAGAAATCGCATCTAATGATAAAGTAGTAAAATATTTAGATATACCTATACAACACATAAGTGATCATGTATTAAAGCTTATGGGAAGAAAAACAAGCAAGAAAGACATAACTGATAAAATAGAAAAACTTAGAAAGAATATACCAAATATTACAATTAGAACAACATTCATAGTAGGATTTCCACAAGAAACACAAGAAGACTTTCAAGAAATTTTAGAATTCTTACAAGAATATAAATTAGATAAAGTAGGAGTTTTTAAATATTCAAGAGAAGAAGATACACCGGCTTCAAGAATGGATGGACAAATAGATGAAGAGATAAAGAGCGAAAGAGAAGAAAAGTTAATGTTATCTCAAGAAAAGATTTCTAATAATATAAATAAATTGAAAGTTGGCAAAAAATATGATATTCTAATTGAAGAATATGATGGTGAATGCTATAAAGGTAGAAATTTTGAGATGGCACCTGATATAGATGGAAATGTATTTTTTGAATCTCCTAAGCCATTGGAGATAGGTGAATTCGTTAAAGTAAAAATAATCAAAAATATGGATTACGATTTAATAGGAGTTGTTGAAGATGAATCTTGCAAATAAGTTGACTTTAATTAGAATATTTTTGGTACCTATTTTTCTGATATTTATAGTTGTTAAAGGAATACCATATGGTAGTTTTATAGCTACTATAATATTTGTTTTAGCTGCTTTAACAGATAAGCTTGATGGATATATTGCAAGAAGTAGAAACCAAGTTACTAACTTTGGAAAATTTATGGATCCTTTAGCTGATAAACTATTAGTGACAACTGCACTAATTACATTAGTTGAAATGCATATAGTTCCAAGCTGGGCTGCTGTTATAATAATAGCACGTGAATTTGCAGTATCAGGCTTAAGAACATTGGCTGCTTCTGAGGGAAGAGTTATAGCAGCAAGTTGGTGGGGAAAGATAAAAACAGTAATACAAATAATAGCTATAGTATTATTGCTATTACAAGTTAGTATAGGTGACTCAAAGTATTTAACTAATTTAGTTGTTAATAGTGAATTTTGGAAAGGATTCTTTAGTACAGTTCCAAATATAATGCTAATAGCAGCTGTTATAATAACTATAATTTCAGGATATGAATATTTTAAGAAAAACAAAGATTCAATATCTACTAATAAATAAGTTTAAAATAATATAATATGGATATAATTATAATAAATTCCTTCTTTAAGATGTATTTTAAAGGGGGAATTTTTATCAATACTGTTGACTAATAATAATAGTTAAATTATAATTATATACAGAACATAAGTTCGATGAGAGGAAGGTAACATTATGGCTAATATAGATGTAAATAAATTAAAAGCAATTGAAAATGCAATGGGACAAATAGAAAAGCAATTTGGTAAGGGTTCAGTTATGAAATTAGGTGAAGACAGTGTTTTAAATATTGATTCAATTTCTACTGGATGTTTAGATTTAGATATAGCACTTGGAATTGGTGGAGTTCCAAAGGGAAGAATTATTGAAATTTATGGTCCTGAAAGTTCAGGTAAAACAACAATAGCTCTTCATATAGCTGCAGAAGCACAGAAAAAAGGTGGAGCAGTAGGATTTATAGATGCAGAACATGCATTAGATCCATCTTATGCAAGAAACTTAGGGGTAGATACAGAAAATCTTATAGTTTCTCAGCCAGATACAGGAGAACAAGGTCTTGAAATAGCAGAAGCATTAGTTCGTTCAGGTGCAATTGATGTAATTATAGTTGACTCTGTTGCAGCATTGGTTCCTAAAGCTGAAATTGAAGGAGAAATGGGAGATTCTCATATTGGACTTCAAGCAAGACTAATGTCACAAGCACTAAGAAAACTAGCAGGTACAATTAGTAAAACAAATTGCATAGCAATTTTCATTAACCAATTGAGAGAAAAAGTTGGAGTAATGTTTGGTTCACCTGAAACAACAACAGGAGGAAGAGCATTAAAGTTCTATGCATCAGTAAGACTTGATGTAAGAAGAATAGACTCTATAAAACAAGGTGATGGTATTGTTGGTAATAGAACAAGAATAAAAGTAACAAAGAATAAAGTAGCACCACCTTTTAAACAAGCAGAATTTGACATAATGTATAACGAAGGTATTTCAAGAGAAGGAAACATATTAGATGTTGGAGTTAAGGAAGAAATAGTACAAAAGAGTGGGGCATGGTTCTCGTATGGTGATACAAGATTAGGTCAAGGTAGAGAAAATGCTAAACAATACTTAAAAGAAAATCCAGAAGTTGCATTAGATGTAGAAAATCAAATAAGAGAAAAACATAATCTTCCATTGATGGATGCTGTTATAAATGAAACATCATCTGAAGTTAAAAACAAAGAAAATAAGGAACAATCAGATAAATAAATAGATAATTATAAAAAGCAAAAGGATTATTTCTTTTGCTTTTTTTACAATAAAAAGGATGATATATATAAATATTGTTATATGAAAATATTTTTATGATTATATATGTTGTTATTACTAAAATTTTATAGCAAATACAAATAAAAAAAACTCTTGTAACTCAGTAAATATGAGCATGATAACAATATCATAGCAAGCTTGACATAATTTTATTTTTAATATAGAATAAAAAGGAATACTGGTTTATCATATTCCCAATACAGTGAGAATAATATGACACCTACTATGATTTCTTGTTTACAAAAATAGATAGCTTAACAAGCTAGGAGGTGTTTATATGAAATTTTGGATTTTAATAATAATAGTAAATTTAATTATATTATTAGTATTAGGAATACTACTTTATAAAATGATACAAAAAGTATCGAAGGATAAAATTGAATCTCTTGAAAATGAGGCACAAGATGTTTTAGAAAGAGCTAAAAGAGAAGCAGAAGCTCTTCAAAAAGAAACAATACTTGAAGCTAAGGAAGAGGTTCATAAGTTAAGAAATGATTTTGAAAAAGAATCTCGTGAAAGAAGAAATGAGATTCAAAGACTTGAAAGAAGAGTTATTCAAAAAGAAGAATCACTTGATAAAAAGAGTGATACGCTAGAAAAAAGAGAAGAAAAAATTAATCAAAGAATGCTTGATATAGATCAAGTAGAAGCCAATGTAAAAGAAATATATACTCAAAGAAGAGAAGAATTGGAAAGAATTTCATCTCTTTCTAGTGAAGAAGCTCGTAAAATTCTTTTAGACGAAATTAAAAGAGAAATTTCACATGATGCTGCATTGATGATAAAAGAAATCGAAAGCAAAGCAAAAGAAGAAGCAGACAAAAGATCAAGAGAAATAATCACGACTGCTATTCAAAGATGTGCTGCGGATCATGTGTCTGAAACTACTGTGCATGTTGTTGCGCTACCAAATGATGAAATGAAGGGTAGAATAATAGGTAGAGAAGGAAGAAACATTAGAACTCTAGAAACATTAACAGGAGTAGATTTAATAATAGATGATACTCCAGAAGCAGTTATTCTTTCAAGCTTTGATCCAATAAGGAGAGAAGTTGCAAGAATAGCACTTGAAAAGTTGATAGTGGATGGTAGAATACATCCAGCAAGAATCGAAGAGATGGTCGAAAGAGCAGTTAAAGATGTAGAAAATGATATAAAAGAAGAAGGGGAACAAGCGACCCTAGAAACTGGAATAAATGGATTACATCCAGAACTTATAAGACTACTTGGCAGATTAAAGTATAGAACTAGTTATGGTCAAAATGTATTAAAACATTCCATAGAAGTTTCATATTTAGCTGGTTTAATGGCTTCAGAATTAGGTTTAGATGTTACTCTAGCTAAAAGAGCAGGATTACTACATGATATCGGTAAAGCTGTAGATCAGGAGCAAGAAGGTCCTCATGCACTAATTGGAGGAGACCTTGCTAAGAAATATCATGAGCAACCATTGGTGATAAATGCTGTAGCAGCCCATCATGGAGATGTGGAAATGCAATCTTTAGAAGCAGTATTGGTTCAAGCGGCAGATGCTATATCAGCAGCTAGACCGGGGGCAAGAAGAGAAACATTAGAAGCATATATTAAGAGATTGGAAAAATTAGAAGAAATCGCAAATTCTTATGAGGGTGTAGAAAAGTCATATGCCATTCAAGCTGGAAGAGAAATAAGAATTATTGTTAAACCAGATAAAGTTGACGATGCTGGTACTGCTGAATTAGCTAGAAATTTAGTGAAGAGCGTAGAAGAACAACTTGAATATCCAGGACAAATTAAGATTAATGTAATAAGAGAAACTAGAACAGTAGACTTTGCTAAATAAAATTAAAAGATAAAATGTATAATTATTATACATTTTATCTTTTTTCTTTATAAAATATTATACTAAATAAAAGGAATTTAATAGATTGTATAGAATATATATTAATGTAAACGATTTTTGTATAATGATTCTAGGAGGAATAATAAAAATGGAAGTATTAAAGGTATCAAGTAAATCAAATCCTAATTCGGTAGCAGGCGCATTAGCGGCAATAATAAAAGAAAAGAACATAGCGGAAATACAAGCAGTGGGAGCTGGAGCAATAAATCAAGCAGTTAAAGCTATAGCAATAGCTAGAGGATTTGTGGCACCAAGTGGAAAGGATATTATTTGTGTACCAGCTTTTACGGATATACAAATAGATGGAGAAGAGAGAACAGCAATAAAACTTATAGTACAACCTAGATAAGATAAAGAAGAGCTTGGTAATGGGCATCTTAATTATTTTTAAGTTGAAATTAATTACAAAACAGTATATACTAAAATGGTTGGATGCTATATTTATTAATTAATTTTTTGTAAAGAGGTGGATATAATGGTATCAAAAGAAGTTATAGTAAAAAGTTCATCAGGTCTTCATGCTAGACCAGCAACATTATTAGTTAAGAAAGCTTCAGGATTTAAGTCAGACGTTAGCATAGAATATAATGGTAAGAAAGCAAACGTTAAGAGCTTAATAGGAGTTTTATCTTTAGCTGTAACTAAAGATGCTGCAATAAAAATTTCAGCATCTGGAGATGATGAAGCTCTAGCAGTTGAAGAATTAGTAAGTTTAGTTCAATCTTTAGACGATTAATATTTATTAAAAAGAGATGTCCCTAAAAAGTATATAAATTTAGGAGACATCTCTTTTGTTATGTATAATATTCTAATTAAAATATAATTTTCCCCATAAGCAAATAGAAGAATAATATTATTTACTTATTGGGAAAATATTATAATAGGTATTTTAATTAATTTTTTTATTTAAATTATTATTGCATTTAAATAGCAATGACAGTAAATTTAATGATGATAAAAAAATTATTATATATATTATTCTTTGAATTATAGGTATTCCAAAAGAAAATATAGTTACTAAATTAATATTTAGTAAACCTATTAATCCCCAATTAAAGGCACCTAGAATAACTAAAATAAAAGAAATTTTATCGAATATATTTAATTTATACATTTTATTCACTCCTAACTTTAGAATACATTATGTTTATATATATGATTTAAAATAAAAAATAATAACATTAAGTAAATTTTTCAATAAAATACTATGAAAATATAAAAAATATGTTATAATACGAATGTTGAAATAAAAAAAATAAAATATATTCGTGTGGAGGTTTTTGTATGAGAAATTTATATAGCACACCATTAAATTCAAGATATGCATCTAAAGAAATGAGTTTTATTTTTTCAGATGATATGAAATTTACAACTTGGAGAAAGCTATGGGTAGCTCTTGCTGAAGGTGAAAGAGAACTAGGCTTAAATATAACAGAGGAACAAGTAAATGAATTAAAATCAAATATTAATAATATAAATTATGAAGAAGCTATAAAAAAAGAAAAAGAAGTAAGACACGATGTAATGAGTCATGTGTACGCATATGGGTTACAATGTCCAGCTGCTAAGGGTATAATTCATCTTGGAGCTACTTCTTGTTACGTAGGCGATAACACAGATGTAATAATAATGAGAGATGCACTTTTATTAATAAAAGATAAGATAGTAACAGTATTAAATCACTTAAAGAATTTTGCCATTGAATATAAAGATTTACCTACATTAGGATTTACACATTATCAACCAGCTCAATTAACTACAGTAGGAAAAAGAGCGACTTTATGGATGCAAGATTTAGTTATGGACATTGAAAATATAGATTTTGTAATACATAGTTTAAAACTAAGAGGAGTAAAAGGAACAACTGGAACTCAAGCTAGTTTTATGGAATTATTTGATGGTGATGAAGAAAAAGTTAAAAAATTAGATAAAATGATAGCAGAAAAAATGGGATTTGATAAGAGTTTTGGCGTTACAGGTCAAACTTATCCAAGAAAACTTGATTCAATAGTTTTAAATACATTATCAGAAATTGCACAAAGTGCTTATAAATTTAGTAATGACTTAAGATTACTTCAAAGTATGAAAGAGATGGAAGAACCTTTTGAAAAAAATCAAATAGGATCATCAGCAATGGCTTATAAGAGAAATCCTATGAGAAGTGAAAGAATTAGTGCACTAGCTAGATACGTAATAGTAGATGCTTTAAATCCAGCAATAACAGCAGGAACTCAATGGTTTGAAAGAACGTTAGATGATTCAGCTAATAAGAGATTATCAGTTGCAGAAGGATTCTTGGCTTTAGATGGAGTATTAAATCTTTATATGAACATAGCTGAAAACATGGTAGTATATGATAAAGTCATAGCATCACATGTAGCTAGTGAACTGCCATTTATGGCTACTGAAAATATAATGATGGAAGCAGTAAAAAGAGGAAAAGATAGACAAGAATTACATGAAAAAATACGAGTTCATTCTATGGCAGCAGCTCAAAGAGTTAAAGGTGAAGGATTAGATAATGATTTAATAGAAAGAATAATAAATGATAATTCTTTTGGACTTACTAAGGATGAAATATTATCAATAATAGATGCTAAAAAATTTGTTGGTAGAGCACCAAGTCAAGTAGTAGAATTTATTGATGAATATGTAAATCCTATTATAGAAAGTAATGAAAAAGCTTTAAAAATTAAGAGTGAAATAACAGTTTAAATAATTTAAATATATAGGATATCTTAGTTTGAATCATTCTAAGGTATCCTATATTATTGAGAAGTCTATTTAACCTAGTACATACATAAAGTTATACTTAAAACAAAGTGCAAAATTAAGAACAAATTTTAATATATTTCTAAGTTTCTTATTCTAGGATATAATATAGGGTAGGTTAAACTTAAAGGATAGTTTAATTTGTTATAGCTATGACAGCAGTATAAGTAATCTCCATCTGGAAGAATATGAGTTATTAAACCTGAGTGGAAGAATCGACCTATTTTAGGTGTATAAAATTGTATTATAGTACCCTTCTTTAAAGGAGAATTTTTATTAATTTCAAATCCAAGTTTATTTTTTATAATATATGAATGTAGCTCTTCAACTCTAACCCAAGCATTACTATAGGGTTTCCATGAATTTGAAGTCTTTAACCCACCAAAATGAATTGATTGAGAAATAAAATTTGTACAATCTCCACCTATACCATCAAAGGATGTATAATCTTTATTAGGAGTCAAAGCAAATTTTTCGGCGTATTCACAAGCTTTTAATGGATCATAAGAAAAACTTCTATCAGAAGTATAAGGTGTTCTGTAACAATTATTACTTTCAAGATATTTTTTATATAGACGATCTAAAACCTTTATTTTAGAACTCCAAATACCTATTTTATTAGATGAAATAATATTCATTATTTGTAGTAAATCTTTTTTTAGTATATCTTCATATAAATTAGGATCTTCCTCTTTATTAACTAAAAACATTATTTTTAATTTGTGATTACTTTTATTTGATATAAGTATATATTCATCTAATGAATATGATATTATACCTTTGGGTGAATTATTTAAAGTGAAGGATTGTAGGTAGTTAAATTTTATTTTGAGTAAATTGTGATTTTTTTCAAGTATGTTAAATTTATATTTAGTTTTTATATTGTTTATTTGTAAGTTCAATTTTTTTAGCCATAAAGAATTAAAGCATTTTTTTAAATATAAATCTTCAAAAATATTGTCGCTTACATTACATTTTTCTTTTTGAATTAAATTGAATTTATCATATGTAGTAGATAAAATTTTATGAAAATAATATAAATCTATTGATAACAATATATCACCGCCTAAAGAAAGTAGTTTTTTATAAATTATAATTAATTTATAAAAATACGTTTACAGATATATATGAACAAAGTTTATATATATTGCTAAAAAGTATTAAAATATATATTCTCATATAATGTGATATAATTAAGTGGTTCTATTACGTATAACACTTGCTGATAATATAATTAAAATATATAATATAAAGGTATTAAAAAATAAAGAATAATATTTTAATTATAAGATATTTTAATTATATTAGTGAATAATGAAACCTTATGAGAGATTTAAAAAAAGGAGTTATAAAAATAATGCAAAATTTACCTAACTCAATAGTTGAAAAATATGAAGAAATTCTTGGAAAGATAAAAGTCTTTTCAAATCAATATCTTAATGAACAATATGAAAAAGTTTGTATAAAAGCGTTACATGACTTAGGAATGAGCCATGAAGATTCATTGAAAAAAGGGAAAAGCTCTTCATGGGCAGCAGGAGTTGTTCATGCAATTGGAACAGTAAATAATTTATTTGATGTTAAAGAGGAGCCATATATTAAAGCTCTTGATTTATATAAAGAATTTGGAGTAAGTAATAGTACGGGCTCTATGAAATCAAAAGAAATAAGAAACTTATTAAATATATCAAAAGATGATGAAATATGGATAGTAAATTCTAATGATAAGAGCGATTCTTTAAATGATAAAAAAGAAGTAGAAGCTGAGAAAGAAGAAAATATTAGAATTACTGAAGAATTTATAAAAGCTCAAAAAATAATGAGAAAAGCATGGTCTGAAAAGAATTTTAATAAGAAGGTAAAACTTGCAAAAGAGGCTTTAAGTGTTTGTGAGTATTGCTCAGATGCATATATAATTTTATCTAAAGATGTAAGTTTAACTCATAATGATAAGAAAGAGTTATTAGAAAAAGCAGTTGATTCAGGTAAATACATATTGGGTATTGACAGTTTAAAAACTGCATCTAAAGAATGTTTTAATAAAAAAGAAGCTCAACCATTTTTTGGAGCTAAATATACTTTGGCTATTCAATTATGGAAAATGGGTAAAAAAAATGATGCTATAGATAATGCATTTGAAATATTAGAATTTAATGAAAAAGACAACTTAATGGTAAGAGGAATATTGTCTAGTTGGTTATTAATTGAAAAAAGATATGATGATGCAGAAAAGTTATTTAAAAAATATGATAATGATTATTTAGCAGCAGTATCATATAATAAGGCTTTATTACGTTATAAAACAGGAAAAATAAAAGAAGCAGAAGATGCTATAAGAAAAGCATACAAGAAAAATTCATTTGTAATACCATATATATTGAAACAAAAGAAAATTCCTAAAGTATTACCTAGAATATCTAGATTCGGAAGTGATGCAGAAGCTATGCATTATATAAAATATAGTTTAGAAGCATGGAATGAATCTAAAGAAACTATTAACTGGATAAAGGAAATGAATGTAAATTTTAAAATTCAAAAATCAAATTAATAGATTATTGTAAAATATGAAAAAAGATTACGTGTTGACCTTTACATAATTAGAAGAATATGATAATATAAAAATATAAATTAAATATTAATCTTCAGGGCAGGGTGAAATTCCCTACCGGCGGTAAAGCCCGCGAGCTAGAAATAGCAGATTCGGTTAAATTCCGAAGCCGACAGTAAAGTCTGGATGAAAGAAGAAATTACTTATTTGATCTAATGATTATTAGGTTTTAATTCGTATTATTTAAATTGATTTTTACCCTGAACTTATATTTTAGTTCAGGGTTTTTTAATTTATAAGATAAAATATGATTTTTAATTATATCTAAATAATATTAAAATCATATATCTTTATTTTGATACGTTAAAATCATAATTCATTATAAATAAGATTATTATTAATCCCTGAAGTATTACACTTCAGGGATTTTTTTCTTTAGAACATTGTAAAAAAGGAAAATTTCATAAAAATTCAAATCATAATTAATTTAGGCAAATGAAAATAAATAACTCATGCCTATAAGTGGTTGCTATGATTTTTATATTAAGAAGAAGGTGAATTTAGTGAATGAGAAGTATATGGGGTTAGCATTAGAATTGGCTAAAAAAGGAATAGGAAAGGTTAATCCAAACCCTTTAGTGGGTGCAGTAATTGTAAAGGACGATGAGATAATTGGAATAGGATATCATGAGCAGTATGGAGGACCACATGCAGAAGTAAATGCCATTAACAACGCTACTAAGTTATTAGAAGGAAGTACGATATACATAACATTAGAGCCATGTGCACATTATGGAAAAACTCCTCCATGTGTAAATTTAATAATAGAGAAAAAAATAAAAAAAGTAGTAATAGGAATGTTGGATCCAAATCCAATGGTATCAGGAAAAAGTGTAAAAAAACTAAAAGAGAATGATATAGAAGTTATAGTTGGTATAGAAGAAGAGAAATGTAAAAAATTAAATGAATCATTTATTAAATATATAACATCAAATTTACCATTTGTTATTTTAAAAAGTGCAATATCATTAGATGGGAAAATAGCTACAGCTATAGGAGAGTCAAAGTGGATTACATCAAAAGAAGCAAGGAGAGATGGGCATTTATTAAGAAATAAATTGTCAGCTATTATGGTAGGGGTAAATACTGTTATTAAGGATAATCCAGAACTTACATGCAGAATAGAAAATGGGAGAAATCCAATAAGAATTATTGTTGATAGCACCTTAAGAATTCCATTAGATTCAAAGATAGTAAATAACTCTGATAGATTAACCATAGTAGCAACAACTAAATATGCTGACAAATTAAAAAAACAAAAATTAGTTAATAAAGGTGTAAGAGTAATAGAAATAATTGATAAAAATAAAAAAGTTGATTTAAAAGAATTGATGAGATATTTAGGTAATTTAAAAATAGATTCTATATTAATTGAAGGTGGAGGAACATTAAATTTTTCTGCATTAGAAGAAAATATAGTTGATAAGGTAAGATTTTATATAGCACCTAAAATATTAGGTGGTGAAACAAGTAAAAGTAGTATAGGTGGACAGGGATTTTCTAAATTAAGTGATGCTGTAAAACTTAGAAATTTAACTTATGAAAAATTATCAGAGGAGATAGTTATAGAAGGATATATAAATAAATTGAAGTAAAAGGATGTGATTAATTGTTTACTGGAATTGTTGAAGAAGTAGGTAGTTTAGAGAAACTTACATTAGGGGGAGGCTTTGGAGTAATAGAAATAAGAGCCAATAAGGTATTGGAAAATACTAAAATAGGAGATAGTATTGCATCAAATGGTGTATGTTTAACAGTTTTGGAAATGACTAAATCTTCATTTAAAGCTAATGTAATGGGAGAAACCTTAGAAAAAAGTTCACTGGGAAGTTTGAAATCAGGAAATAAAATTAATCTTGAAAGAGCAATGAAATTAGAAGATAGATTTGGTGGACATATAGTAAGTGGTCATATAGATGGAGTGGGTAAAATAACCGATATAGAAAAAAAGGTCGATGGTACATGGTTTACTATATCTGCATCAAAAGAGATTTTGAAATATATTATATACAAAGGTTCAATAGCCATTGATGGCATAAGTCTAACAGTTGCATATGTTGATGATGAAAAGTTTAAAGTATCTGTTATACCGCATACTTTAGAAAATACAATTTTATATGAGAAAAAAGTTCAGTCAGTTGTAAATTTAGAATGTGATGTGGTTGGAAAATATATTGAAAAATTAGTAAATAACAAAGATGAAGAAATAAAAAATGAAAGCAATGTAACCATGGAGTTTTTAAGAGAAAATGGTTTTTAATAATAAAATGTGTTTTAAGGGGGTATTGATATATGGATAAGCAAACTGGACAGAGCAATTGAACTTAGGAATACTAAAA